>JBGQLF010000989.1:0-4740 GCA_041499985.1 Gemmataceae bacterium | reverse complement strand
GATCGTCCAAACCGGCTGCGGGCGCGATTGATTCGGAAACCGGTGGCCGGATTGATCCAGCAACCGGAAAACCCGCGTTTATCAACGACCCCAGCTTGCAAAAACAAGCAGGGGGTCAGCAAATCCCCGCCGCCCCGAAAATGCCTGCCTCGCTCAAGGGCAAAGCGGGTACGAAGTAGGACAACGGATGCTCGTGCAGCAACCAATGGGTTTCTTTCCGAGCCGGAAGTGTGAGCGACGGCTTTTCCGTCGCTCACGCTTCCGGCTCGGATACGAGGAGTTTTCGCTGATGTCTCGGTATACGGCTCTCGCAGTGGCGATCACCTTGTTGGCCTTGGCACCCGTGGTGGGTGAGGACAAGCCCCGTCAGCCGGGACCGACCGAGCAGGGCTTTCTCTTGCCCAACGGCTGGACGATCGCGCCCGCGGGAAAGCACGTGCCGTTAAAGGACCTTCTGCCACTCAATATTGTGCCGGTCGCCGGCGGCCAATACGTTTTGGTCGCGACCAGCGGGTATCACCAACATGAACTGCTGCTGATCGACTTACGCGACCACACCGTGGCCGATCGGCAGACCCTGCGGGAAAGCTGGTTCGGCCTGGCGCTGGCTCCCCAGGCAGACCGGCTCTGGTGGTCCGGCGGCGGCGCCGGCCTGCTGCACACCTTCGATCGGAAAGACGGGAAGCTCATCCCCGGCCGGCCCGTGCCCGATCCGTCCCAAGGGAGCGCCGCGGAGCAAGAGGCGTTTCGGAAACAGGACCACTTCAAGAGCGGCCTGGCCTTGGATGCCAAGAACAAGACCCTTTATTCGCTCGATATCAACGCCGGCACCATCCGCGCCATCCGCCTCCCCGAGGGCCGTGAACTCAGAACCGCCCCGTGCGGCCGCCGGCCCTACGACGTGGCTCTGGCCCGTAACGGATCGCGGCTTTATGTTTCCGACTGGGCGAGCCGGACCGTCCTGGCCTTGCGCCCGGACGACCTGCGCGTCATGGCCGAGATCGGCGTCGGCGACCATCCCAACCAGATCGCCGTCCACCCCCGGGATGATCGGCTGTTCGTTGCCTGCGCGTCGAGCAACTGCGTGTCGGTCATCGACACGCAGCGCGGCGTGGTTACGGAAACGATCATGACGGCCCTTTTCCCCAGGGCTCCCGAAGGCAGCACGCCCGATGCGGTCGCCGTTGCCCCGGACGGTAAGACGCTCTACGTGGCCAATGCCGACAACAACTGCGTGGCCGTCATTGATATCGCTGTGCCCCAGAAGAGCCAGGTCAAGGGTTTCATTCCCACAGGGTGGTATCCGACGGCGGTGGCCCTCAGCCCCGACAACCGGACCCTGTTTGTCGGCGTCGGCAAAGGCAACCAGAGCAAGCCGCTCCGCCAGGACGCCGCCGTCCAGCGCCGCTTCGATGCCGGGCCGCTCAAGGGGAACGCCAAGCCCGGCCGCCCGCTGCCGTATGTCAGCACGACCCTTACCGGTGCCCTGTCGGTCGTGCCGCTACCGGACGACAAGCAGTTGGCGGAGTACACGACCACGGTGTACCGCAATTGTCCCTACTCGGATGACCTCCTCTCCAACGCGCCGTATCCGCACCAGACGGCGATTCCTACCAAGCTTGGGGAGCCCTCACCGATCAAGCACGTCATCTATGTCATCAAGGAGAACCGGACCTATGATCAGGTCTTTGGGGATATCAAGAAAGGCAACGGCGATCCGTCTCTGGTGATGTTCGGCGAAGCGGTCACGCCCAACCACCACAAGCTGGCCAACGCGTTCGTGCTGCTGGACAACCTCTATTGCAACGCGGATGTCTCACGCGACGGCCATCCCTGGTCCACGATGGCTTACGCCACGGATTACACGGCCCGCGACTGGCATCTGACCTACTCGGGCCGCCGGGGTGTGCTAGACGATGAGGAGGGGAACCTGACCAAAGCGCCGTCGGGCTACCTGTGGGACGCTTGCGCGCGCCAGGGGCTGAGCTACCGTTGCTACGGCATTCACGGCACCGGCGGCGAACCCGCGCGGAGGGCCAAGATGGAGGCCCGCTCCCCCAGCCTGGTCGGGCACTACTGTCCCGAATACACCACCGATCTTCAGCGGCAGCGCGATACGGCAAAACTCGAGATCTTCCTCAAGGAGTTCCGCGACTTCGAAACAAAGGATACCCTGCCCCGGTTCCTCGTCATGCACCTGGGGGAAGACCACTGCCTGGGCACCACCCCCGGACGTCATACTCCCCAGGCGTGCGTGGCCAACAACGACCTGGCACTCGGCCGGCTGGTGGAGGCGGTCAGCACAAGCAAGTATTGGCCGCAGACGGCCATCTTCGTCATCGAGGACGATGCCCAGGATGGGCCCGACCACGTGGACAGTCACCGCACGGTCGGTCTGGTTATCAGCCCCTACGTCAAACGTGGCTTCGTCGATAGCAACCAGTATAGTACGGCCAGCATGCTTCGCACTATGGAGCTGATCCTGGGCCTGCCGCCGCTGAGCCAGTACGATGCAGCGGCCCGACCCATGTTCGCCTGCCTCACTGATAAACCCGATCTGACTCCATACAAGCACGAACCGCCCCGGATCGACGTCAACGCCGTCAATGCCAAGACCGCGTACGGCGCCGAGCGCTCCAGCAAGATGGATTTCAGCGATTACGACCAGATCGACGACGCGGAGCTCAACGAGATCCTGTGGCGGAGCATCAAAGGAAAGGATGCACCGCTACCTTTCCTGGTCCGCCGTGCCCTCGTGGACCGGCCGGTCGCTGGGGCACCGGGTGGGCGATGAGGCGGCCTTGGCCACAAACGAAAGGACCGAGTGATGTACCACCACAACCGCTTCTCCTGGCTTGGCCTGCTGGCGTGCGGGATCCTCACGCTGAGCCCCGCGCTGCTTCAGGCTGCTGGCCCGCCAGCGAAACGCCTGCCGAATATCGTGTACTTTGTCATCGACGAGCTCGGCTACTACGAGTTGTCGTGCATGGGCCATCCGGAAATGCGGACGCCGAACGTGGATCGGCTGGCGGCGGAAGGCGTCCGGTTCACGCAATGCCTGGCCGGCAATTGCGTCTGTGCCCCGACGCGCTGCTGCCTGATGACCGGCAAGCATACCGGACATGCGTCGGTCCGTACCAATGCCGGCTACGAGCCGATGCGTGCTGACGAAGCGACCATCGCCTCGGTGCTCAAGCAAGCCGGCTATGCCGCCGGCGGTTTCGGCAAATGGGGCTGCGGCGGCCGCGGCACCTCGGGCGTACCCGAGAAGCACGGCTTCGACGTCTTCTTTGGCTACTACGATCAGGTCCACGCCCATACCTACTACCCACGCTATCTCCTCCGCAACAGCGTGGAGGTCCCTCTGCTGGGGAACACGGGCGACTACCACACCGGCAAGACCTTTAGCCACTACTTGATCGTGGAGGAAGCGAAGCAGTTTATCCGCGCGAACAAGGACCGGCCGTTTTTCGCCTATCTCCCCTGGACGCCGCCGCACGGCCAATGGGGCATGCCGCGAGAGGATCCCTCGTGGCAGTTGTACAAGGACAAGCCCTGGTCCTATGGGAGCACGAGCAAGGACGACGCCAAGATTTACGCCGCGATGGTGAACATGGTGGACCGGCAAGTCGGCGAAGTGCTGGCGCTGTTGAAAGAACTGGGGCTGGAAGAGAACACGATCGTCTTCTTCTCGGGCGACAACGGCGGCTGGACGTACTTTGCGGATGCGGAGCATCCCGCCGGGCTGTTCGGCCCGAATGTCAATCCCAAGACCGGCCAGCGCTTCCGCGGCAGCAAGACCAACCTGTACGAAGGCGGGCTGCGCGTGCCGATGCTCGTCCGCTGGCCGGGCAAGATCCGGGGCGGGCGGGTGAGCGAGCTGCTCTGCTACTTCCACGATCTGCTGCCGACGCTGGCCGAGCTGACCGGCGCCCCCTGCCCGAAGGACCTCGATGGCCTCTCGCTCCTGCCGGAGCTGCTGGGCGAAACCGCCGTCGGCCACAAGCAAGAGCAGCACGAGTATCTCTACTGGGAATTCAACGGTTGGGCGGCCGTACGCATGGGAAACTGGAAGGCCGTGCGGCCCCCGAAGGCTACCGCGTGGGAGCTGTATGACCTGGCCAAGGACCTGGGCGAAACGCACAACCTCGCGGAACAGCGTCCGGAGATCCTGGCCAAGATGAAAGCCTATGCGGAACAGGCCCACACGCCACTGCGGCCCGGGGACATCTACGATAAGGCCCTCGTGGATAAAGACCGCCGGCTGAAGCTGCCGGAAAGGCCTTGACCCGATGGCCTGTATGGTTGCTAAACTATTTCCCCCGGACGCTGGTGTTTTCGGCGGCTGGTTTCCCTGATGGGACGCGCTCTTCTGATGTGCTCGGGAGTGATCCTCTTCTTGACCTGGGCATTGCCCGTCCAAGCCTGGGGACCACATTCGCAGATTACCCAGGCTGCCCTGGACGTGTTGCGACGGGACGATCCCCTGCTGCGTCACCTGGGTCCCAACGTCAAGCTCCTGACGGCGTACGCTTGGGCTGGCGGACTGGCAACGTGGTCTCATCGTGCAGGGAGGCCGAGAGTCCTTAACCGCCCGGCGGCAGCCCTGTTCGAGCGGCTGGGGTTCCGCCGGCTGGGAGGGGTACTTCCGACAAAACGTCTGGTTCAAGGGCCGGTGGGGTGCCGAGTTCCTCTTCGCCCTGCTGCGGGCGGAGTGGGTGTCAACGGGCAGGGCGAAGG
>JBGQLF010000988.1:0-4741 GCA_041499985.1 Gemmataceae bacterium | reverse complement strand
CTCGGCTTCTACTTCACCGACATCCGCGATTTCGCTCCGGTCGCCACCGCCAATGCGCCGAATGCGCCAAAAAATTCCTTTGACATAATACTGCTCCAAAAGGCGGGCAGGGCCGCCTCGGCGCTGCTGCAAGGCACCCAAGCGGAAGATGTGCTCAAGACCTATGGCGTGGCCGGGGCCACCTCGGCCGCCGTCGAGCGCCTGAAGCAGCCGTTTTTCAGCAGCCCGGGGTTCCAGATCACAATGTTTCTGCTGCTGTTTGTCGGCTTCGCCATCAAGGTGCCGATGTTCCCGTTCCATACATGGTTGCCGGATGCCCACGTCGAGGCACCGACCCCGATCAGCATGATCCTTGCCGGGGTGCTGCTGAAGATGGGCGGCTACGGCATCATCCGCATCGCCTATCCGATCTGCCCCTGGGCGGCGGAGACCCTGGCCTGGTGGGTTTCCCTTTTCGGCATCATCAATATCGTCTATGGGGCCTTCGCGGCCATGGCCCAGACCGACTTCAAGAAGCTAGTGGCCTACAGTTCCATCAGTCACATGGGCTACGTCATCCTCGGCATTGCGGTCTGGTCCTCGGGGAACCGGTCGCAGTACTGGTCGTGGGGCATGAACGGCGCCATGTTCCAGATGATCGCGCACGGCATCACCTCGGCTGGCATGTTCTTCCTGGTCGGTGTCCTTTACGACCGCGCCCATCACCGCAACCTCGACAACTTCCGCGGCCTCTATGAGCCGATGCCGCTCTATGGTGGCATGAGCGCCCTCATCTTCTTCGCCGCCATGGGGCTGCCGGGCATGTGCGGCTTCGTCGGCGAGTTCATGGTGGTGCTGTCCACCTGGAACTATGACAAGGTCTTCGCCGTGCTGGCGGCTCTGACCGTGGTGATCACCGCGGCCTATATCCTGTGGACCTTGCAGCGCGTGTTTCTGGGGCAGAACCCGGCTTACAAGGATTTCCCCGATATGAACCTGCGGGAGATCCTGTGCATTCTGCCCTTGGCGGTGCTGTCCGTGCTGCTGGGGGTGGCTCCTCATCTGCTGCTGTCCTGGATGGAGCCGGATGTAACCCAGCTGGTTCGGACGCTGGCACAACTAAAGTAGTCAGGGATCAGGAATCAGGTACTCAGGACTTAGTCCAAATCCCTGATCCCCGATCCCTGATCCCTGATCCCTGAGTCCTGATTATGTTCTTGAATAAAGTCATCCTGGAAGGTCTGCAAGGCGACCTCTGGCAAGACCTCCTGGGTTTCTTGCCGGAGCTAACTCTTTGCTTTGCCATCGTCCTGATGTTGTTGCTGCGGTTGTTCCGGGCCTTCGATGATTTGCACCTCGGCCTCGTGGCCTTGGGTCTGACGCTGGTGGCCCTCTTCTTTAGTGGCTGGCAGTGGTACGCGAACGATGGATTGCTACAACAAACGGTGCAAAAACTGGTGAAGGACTACTTCGGCTGGAAGTGGGACCCCGTAGACCCAATAAGCGTTCCGGTCTTCTTCACTGGCCTGCTAGCGTATGATCCCTTTACTATATTCCTGCGCCTGTTCCTCTTCAGCACGACCGCCCTGCTCATCCTGCTGACGCTCCTGACCGGCATCCCCGACCGGGAAGACTCGGCCGATTTCTATTGCCTGCTTTTAGGAGCGACGATCGGCATGTCGCTGATGGCGTCGGCCAATCATCTCTTGATCGTGTTCCTCGGCGTGGAGATGGCCAGTCTGCCGAGCTATGCCCTGGCCGGCTTTCTCAAAGGTCGGCGGCAGAGCAGCGAAGCGTCGCTGAAGTATGTCGTCTATGGCGGCGGCGCCTCGGGCATCATGCTCTACGGCATCAGCTTGATCGCCGGCAAGTATGGCACCGGATGGCTGCCGGATCTGGCTCGGGTCCTGCCAGCGTCGGCGGCGGCGGGATTCGATTCCGTGCTGCTGCTCGGCATGTTGTTCATCCTGATTGGCCTGGGGTTCAAGCTGGCGGCCGTACCGTTCCATTTCTGGTGCCCCGACGTGTTCGAAGGGGCGCCGGCGGAGGTAGCCGGGTTCTTGTCGGTAGCCTCCAAGGGAGCTGCGTTGGCCCTGTTGGCCCGCATCACCCTGGTGCTGGCAACGGGAGACTATGTCATGGGTCCAGACTACGCCACCTGGCTGAGGATGGCCCATTACCTGTCACCGGCCATCGCCTTCTTTGCGGCGCTGACGGCAACGTTTGGCAATCTGGCGGCCTATTATCAGACCAATCTCAAACGGCTGCTGGCCTATTCGACCATCGCCCACGCCGGCTACATGATGATGGGACTCGCCCCGCTGACGCGCGACGGAGCCGGTGCGGTTCTGTTCTACCTGATCGCCTATCTCCTCATGAACCTCGGTGCGTTCGCCATCGTGGCCTTCTTGCGCAACAAGACCGGCTCGGAGGATCTGTCCAGTTATCGTGGCCTGGTGCAGCGCTCACCCGTGCTGGTGATCACGCTGGGCGTGTTCCTCTTCAGCTTGCTAGGCGTGCCGCCGCTGGCCGGGTTTGCCGCCAAGTTTCAGATCTTCAGTGTCCTGTTCAAGTCCGGCCGGATGTATGGCATGGATGGCCAGACCGGCCTGAGCTACACCATGTACGCCTTGCTCGTGATTGGCGGCCTGAACACCGTCATCAGCGTGGTGTATTACCTGAAGGTGCTCAAGGTCATGATTCTGGACAAATCGTTGGAGGAAGTCGAAGGCCGGCCGCCTGCTCCGCTGTCGATACCGGCCGGTTCCGTCGTCTATGCATCGCTCTTGGCGGCGATGATCTTCGTTGTCGGCATCCTCTGGAATCCCCTGGCCCTGGCAAGTGATCAGGGCGTCAAGCGCTTCCCCAACATCGAGCGGGTCCGGATAGCAGCTCTACGTGCCGCGGCCGGGGAGGGGGCGCCATGACCGATGCACAAACGCTACCCGTGCTTCAGCAAGTGGTGCAGCGCGAGAGCCGGTCGCTGCTGCAATACATCCGGGAGGCCTTTCCCTGGACGACGGCTGGGGATCACGCCGCCTGGACGCAATTGCAACAGCTGATTGACGAACAGCGTCAGGGAGTCGGCGCTCTGGTGCAGTTCCTGACGCGCCGGCTGCACACGTTTCCTTACCTGGGGTCGTACCCGGCCGGCTTTACTACCGTCAATTTCGTCGCTCTCGATCATCTGTTGCCGCTGCTGGTCGATGAGCAACGCCAGGCAGTTACTGCCTTGGAGCAGGCTCTGCTCCAGCTCAGCGATTCGGAAGCGCGCGGGCAGGTGCAAACCTACCTGGAGATGAAACGGCGGCACTTGAAGAACCTGGAAACCCTGGCCCCCGCTCACCCCGAACCAGCCATACGTTGACGTGGTCGCTGAACTCGTCGATACCCATGCACATCTCGATGACGAGCAGTTCCACACCGATCTGCCGGAGGTTCTCGAACGCGCCGCGGCGGCCGGCGTTCGCCGGATCGTGACCGTGGCCACGACCGCGCCTTCCAGTGCGGCCACGGTAGCGTTGGCTGCTGGGCATGCCGCGTTGTGGGCCACCGTCGGCATTCAGCCGAACCACGTGGCCGAGGCGCAACCGGCGGCCTGGGACGAGGTGGTACGCCTGGTGACCAGCCCGCGCGTGGTCGCCGTCGGCGAGACGGGACTGGACCGTCACTGGCACGATACGCCCTTTCCCCAGCAAGAAGATTATTTCGCTCGCCATTTGGCACTGGCCCGGCGGCATCAGCTCGCGGCTGTCATCCACTGCCGCGAAGCCGAGGCGGACGTCGTGCGCATGCTGCGAGCAGACTACGAGCGGCACGGTCCCGTGCGGGGTGTCCTGCACTCCTTCACGGGTGATGCGGCCACTGCGGAGGCGTGCCTGGCGATGGGGCTGTATATCTCTTTCGCCGGGATGGTGACGTATAAGAATGCGCAGGCCTTGCGGGACGTGGCGGCCAGGATTCCACTGGAGCGCCTGCTGGTGGAGACGGATAGTCCTTATCTGGCGCCGGTGCCGCTGCGCGGCCGGCGGAACGAACCGGCCTTTGTCGCCCTTACGGCGGCGTGCCTGGCGGCCGTGCGCGGTGTCGAGCCAGCCCTGGTGTCGGAGCAGACGACGCGGAATGCACAGGCTCTGTTTGGGTTCGGGGACGAGGTTGTGAACTAACGTCGGCGAGCCGGAAGCCCAAGCTCAAGGACGACAAGCCCCGCACGCTCGCCGAGGCGCTTGCCGCTCTGGAGAAGGGGCTGACCAAGTGGTTCAAGGAGCAAGGGATCGAGATCAGCTGATCTTCTCCCTTGCGCACGCTGCAACGAGGGGAACGAGGGGATAGGGAACGTCGGTCGAGAGGATCTCTACATCTTACCGTTGCCGATTTGCACCACCTGTTCGTAAGTGCTCAGCAACTCATCCAGTGCCTGAGGCAGTGCCTGGGCCAGGTCTTCCGCGTGGGCGACCGTTCGCTCCTCCAGAACCAGGATGGGGTCTTGGCCGTTCCACGTAACCCTCGGGTCCAGGTGCCACTGCTCCCCATCGTGGGTGACATCGAGCCACCAAACCAGGGCCCGACCATCTCCCAAGTCCGCATCGACGTAAACCGTGAGCACCAAGCCGCTCTCATAGTCGTTGCACTCGACTCCCCATTCCACGCCAGCCGGCTTCAGACTGGAGAGCAACTGGCGCCGAAACTCGGCCACTTGCGAACGCAGGTGCGCTAGGGTTCGGAGCCAGTTCAGGGTGATGCGATCCGCGGCGGTGATCAT
>JBGQLF010000987.1:0-4748 GCA_041499985.1 Gemmataceae bacterium | reverse complement strand
GTCGCCCCCCTTCAGGCCACCCTGTAAGGGTGGTACAAATCGGGCCGGGGCGACACTGCTTGTCCCACCCTTACAGGGTGGAACCGGGGTACGGCCGTCACCCCCCAGGGTGCGCTGCGCGACCCTGGGCTGTGTTGTGGAACCGCTTCGCGGTAAAGAACCCAGTCCGCCCTCGCACGACAGGTCTTTTGAGCCTGCACTAGCGCGGGGTCGTGGGACAGGTTTCCAAACCGGTCGGGCTGTGGGACAGGTTCGGAAACCGATCCTACGACAACAGCTTCTGGGATCCGGCCGCCGACCAGGTCGATGTCCTGGAACTCGAAGCGTGCATCCCAGGCGGGGAAAAAGCAGAGGATGAACTGCTCAAAGAACTTCTTCCGCGGCACCTTCAGGGCTGGTCGTGATGCGGGGCCACAGGCGCCAGCAGGTTCGACTTCTTCTATCGAGCTGCGGCAGCCACGGAGCTTCGGGCGAGCCTTGCTGACGTGATAGCGGGCGGGCATCCAAGGGCTTGGCTGAGGCCCCGTGTGCCTTGGAACCATAGAAGGTGGACCACAAGAGCACCGCCATGGCGATCCAAATAGGGACACAACTCATCCTCAGGGCAAATAGGCCCGGCCAAATAGGGACGCAGCTCATTCCGAAATGAGCTTTTCCCTTTGTTCTTTCTGTCGGTGAACGACCTGATCGTCAGCCTTCCAGACCGAGTTCCTTGAGGGATTGCGCCTTGAGGAGGTCCAGCTGGAGCTGGGCCAGTCCTTCCGGCGACAAAGCCTCAACACGTTGCTTGACTTCGGGGGACAACGGGCCGTACTTCGCTTCCAGTTGCCGAAGGGCCGACCGCCGCTCGCCCTGGAGAATGCCGCGTTCATAGGTGGTAGTCATGAGGGGTTGGACCTCCTGATACGGTTCGGTGCTCAGTAACCGTTGCAGCCGCTCCTTCTGGGCCTCGTCTAGGTCGGCGTAGGCTTCCAGGCACTCCGCCAAGAGGAAGCGGCGGAAGTCATTCTCTCCCGAACGGGCGATCCGTTTCAAGCCCTCCGCGTGCAGCTCGACCCGCCGTTCGGCAGGCAGCCGCATCAGGGCGCTCAGCGCCACGCCCAGCAGGTTCTCGCCCGTCGCGTATTGTTCGCCTTCCAGGGCCGGCAGGCCGACGTAGGCGTAGTCGAAGCGGAGGATCTGGTGTTCCCAGAAGTGTTCCTCGTAGGCGTCCCAGCCGATGCCGTCCAGTCCGACGCGCAAGAACAGGCCGATGGGCAGCACCGGCAGGCCGGTGTCGCGCCGCAGCTGGACGTAGTACTCGAACATCCGCGGCCGGAAAGCACTGGCGCTGGCTCGCGACTCCAACTCGAGGTGAACCAGCGCTACCAGATCGGTAACGCCCGCGCGTGGCGGCAGGGCGCCGGGCCGCAGCCGCAGCCGGGCCACGAGGTCGAGTTGCCGCTTCTCGCCCTGCGGCGGCGCCAGGAACAGCTCCTTGTCTAGCCAGTCGATGGCGGTAAACTTGAATCGCGCCGCCCAGGCGGGGAAGAAGCAGAGGAAGAATGCCTCGAAGAACTCCTTGAGCAGGACCTTCAGGCGCTGGTCGTGATCCGCGCCGGCGGGCTGAGGCATGATCGACTCCCCGTGCACGGCAGGCCCCGCAAACCGAAACGGGCCAACAACCCAGGAAAGTGTCAGGAAGCAATATTACCCACTATGCTATTCGTAATATCGGTTCCCGGCACCTTTGTTTTTCGCGGATTCCGCCGTCGCTTGCCCTCCGAGCTTGGACTCGGTTATGCGTTGAGATCCCGCACGGGTTTGGCGGCGAGAAACCGCTGACGCAACTTGTCGTCCTGAATGGAGCCAGCCAAGGACTGGACGACAGCGTGTGCGCGCCCGAGAAACTCCGCGCTAACGGCATCGTTCCGCTGGCGCTTGGCCAACTCCGCGGCCGCTTGGAGGATCTTCCACTCGATGGTTGGACATGGATGGTGCTGGAGGACACCCAGGGCGGTCGCATAGTGGCGCTGACCGTCGTCAACCTGTTCTTCTAGCGCCGCGATGTCCCCCAGCAGCTTGTGGGCCCAGGCCATGTGCTTCCGGGACCGCGTCGCTTCCGCCCCTTGCAGCGCGGCGGTCGCGTCCGCTGCGGCCGCCTTCAGGTCGCCGCGGGAGATCCAATAGCTCGCCAGCTCAGCCTGCAAGCGCTGGTTGTACCGCCAACGCATAAAGACATCCTGATCATAGAGGCGCTTGGCTTCCTGAAGGTGTTCGAAGGCCCGCGCGGGCTCGCCCAGCACCAGGTAGTCATGGCCCAGATTGACCTGGGCGTTCGCTTCGGCCTCGGCGACACCAAATTCTCGCCCCAGGCGAACACTTTCGGCATTCAGGCGCAGCGCGGTCTCCAGATCGTGTAGCTCCCAGTGCAGCCAACCCAGTGTATTGGGTATCCGAGACACCCAGAACCGTTCGCCATGGATCTCCGCCAGCCGCATACCTTCCCGGAGTACGCCCAGGGCTTCCGACAAACGCCCGTGGTTGCCCAGTGCCATTCCGCAAGAAAAATCAGCCGCGATCAGACGAAAGCCCGTACCCAGATCACGGGCCTTCGCATGTGCCCAGCGGAGAGCGGGCTCGGCTTCCTCATATTCGAGTCGCAGCGCAGAGAGTACGGCGCGAGCCCAAACGGCATCCAGAGCGGACAGCGGCTCGCCTTCTGCTTGCAACACCGGAATAGCCCGATCCAGATAATACTCGCCCGCAGCCAGATCGCCGGTACACAAGCCGTGGGTGCCGAGAACGGCCTCCGCGGAGGCGAGACCCACGCGGGATTCGGCGAGCCGAGCCAGCTCCGCAGCTTGGTGCCCGCACTGCTGCATTTCCGCCAAGCGGTGGCTAACGTAAAGCACGATCCCCTTGCGGCAAATGGCGTTGATCTGCGCTTCCTGATTGTCAGTCTCGACAGCAACTTTTTCGGCCAAGCCAAAGTCGGCGAGCGCGTCTTCAAATCGAAAGAGCGTCTCGTACATGACCCCACGCTGCAGCGCGGCAGCCAGGACCCGTGCTTGACGTGCCGGTCCGCGCAGTTTTTCCGCATTCGCCAGGGCACGACCCAGCAGCGCCACCGCCTCTTGATTGGCGTACACTCTGGCCGCGTTCTGGGCCGCCACCACGAAGGAATCCGCAGCACGGGCAAAATCCCGGCCGGCCTCGAAGAGCAAGGCCAGCTCCGAGGCCACGGTCGCGCTCTGTTCCCCGTAATAGCCCAGCAGCGCCTCTGCCACCGCGATACTCAGCGACGTCTTCCGCGCCGGCGTCAGCACGGCATACAGGGCGTTCTGATAGAGCACATGCACGAAACGGAAACGCAGCGTCAGGGTCGCATCGGGGAACTCCCGCTCCTGGACGCGCCGCACGAAGGCGTGTACCCGCTCCAGCCCTTCCAGGCGCTCCTCGACCTCGGCGGCATCCAACGCCAGCGCCTTGGCCACTACCGCGGCGTCGAACTCGTATCCCTGCACGCTGGCTGCCACCAGCAAGCGGCGGTCGGCTTCGGTCAGCTGATCGATTTTCCTTTGAATCATACTTCGGACCGACTCCGGCAGCTCCTGCTGGACGTCGGCGACCGATTGCGTCAGCGCCCAGCGGCCTTGCTCTTGGGCGATCACGCCGCGCTCCCGCAAGTAGCGCAGCAGGTCTACCATGAACAGCGGATTCCCTTCGGTGCGCGTGTGGATGAGACCAGCGAAGTCCGCCGGGAAGCCATGCTCGGGAAACTCCAGCGCCAGATAACGCTCCAGATCCGGACGGTTCAAGAAGCCCAGCGGAATCTCGCGGCAGACGCCGCGCCCCTGGAGTTCCAGCTTCACGTGCAGGAACGGGTGCTGACTCAACAACAAGTCTGAGGGCCGATAAGAGAGTACCAGCAGCAGCCGCATCGCCGCGCATTTGCTACCAAGGTAAGTGAGCAGGTCCACGGTTGAGGTATCGGCCCAGTGCAGATCGTCCAGGAACAGCACCAGCGGCTGGAGCCGCGCCACTTCTTGGAGGAAAGCGGCTAGCTCACGCTTGAGACGCTCCTGCGAGGCCACCTTGGCTTCCTCGCGCACCCGCGCCACGGAGGAGTCGTCGGCCACCCACGGCGCCAACTGGACGAACCAGGTCGGCGCCACCACCTTCATCACCTGGGCCACCGCCTCGCCGCCGGTGCCGTGCAGCAGGCTGTCCAAGGCTTCCAGAAACGGTAAATAGGCCTCGGTGCCGGCCAAGCGTTCCGAGCAGCGGCCGCGGCCGAGGCGGCAGCTGCGCTCTCCCGCGGCCAGCTCGTCGAGGAACTCTTCCACGAGCGTGGTCTTGCCGATGCCCGGCTCGCCGGCCACGCACAGCAACAGCCCACGGCCGGCCGTGGCGGAGGCGAAGCCGGCGTGCAGCTCTGCCAGCTCGGCTTGGCGCCCCACCGTATGGCGTTGGCTCGACCGCAGTGCTGCCCCGCTAGCCGGTTCCGCGACGCTGCGAGCTAGCTCGTCGAGCGCAGTGTCCACCTCGGCGGCGCTGGGCCGCAGTCGAGGATCTTTCTCCAGCATGCGCAACAACAGCCCTTCCAGAGCCGCGGGGATCTCCGGATTGAGTCGGGTGGGCGCCAGCGGGAGCTGGGCCATGATGGCGTTCAGAATGCCGATGGGCGAGTCGGCCGGAAAGGGATGTTGGCCGGCGGCCAGCTCGTACAGCACGATGCCCAGCGCGAAGATATCGCTGGCGCTGCT
>JBGQLF010000986.1:0-4759 GCA_041499985.1 Gemmataceae bacterium | reverse complement strand
TTTCAAAAAGGTGTCTGGAACTGTGATTCTAGAGTTCCAGACACCTTTTTGAAACCGTTTCTTAGAGATCGTGTGAGGGGGACGACACTCGGGAAGACCAGAGTGTCAAATTGTGCACCAAGCGCGAAGAGATGACTATGTTTCAAGCCAAGAGTCCGGAAATCACGCTGGTTCTGCCAGCCTACAATGAACAGGAAAACATTCGGTCGGTCCTGACCGATTGCATCGCGTCCCTGGAACGCCTGGGGCGGACCTGGGAAATCCTCGTGGTGGATAATCACTCCAGCGATGAGACTCCCCAGGTCGTGCGGCAGCTGATTCGCCTGGAGCCGCGCCTTCGCTTGATTGTGCATGACACCAATCGCCTCTATTCCGGCTCCTGCCAGACGGCGCTGCGCGAAAGTCGCGGCCGCTACGTCGCCATCATGGATTCCGATGGCCAGTTCACGGCCGACGATCTGCCCAAGTTCCTCGACAAGCTTCAGGAGGGGGCCAACCTCGTTTTCGGTTGGCGCAAGCAGCGGCATGATTCCTTATTACGAAAAGGTATGTCGTTAGTATTTAATACCCTGGCCAAGTTTTGGCTCGGCTTCCCCTTCCACGATCTCAACGTCGGCCTGCGCATGTTTGATCGCAAGTTCCTGGAGAAGGCATACATCCTTCATGCCATGAACATGGCCAATCCGGAGCTGTATGCGCGGGCGCGCCAGGCCAACCTGGTTCTGGGCGAGGTCCCCATACAGCACTTCGCCCGCACCAAAGGCAAGACTTCTCACAACCTGGTCAAGTTCGTTCAACTCTTCCTGCATGTGAATCGCTACTTTCGTGACCTTCAGCACGAAATGAAAGCGGCGGACAGAAGGCACGCGAAAGCCGCCTAGAGAAGTCCCCGGAAAAGGGAAAGTGGGGCAGACATTCCTGTTTGTCCGGGTTAGAGGTCGCGGACCGGTTGGGAAGCGAGAAAGGTCCGGCGCAACTTGTCGTCGTGCACGGAATCCGCCAAGGATTGAATGACCGCGTGTGAACGTCCCAGGAATTCCTCATGGGCGGAGTCATCCTTCTGGCGCTTCGCCAGCGCCGCCGTCGCTTTGAGGATTTTCCATTCGATCACCGGACAGGGATGGCTTTCGAGGATGCCTAGTGCGGTCGCTAATTCGCGCCGGCTGTCCTCGAGGCGTTCTTCCAGCGTGGCGATGTCACCCAGCAGTTTATGCGCCCAGGCCATGTGTTTGCGGGCCATGACCTGCTCCGCCTGTTGCAGCGAGGCCATCGCATAGGAGGCCGCCTGCGTCAGATCTCCCCGCGCGAGCGCATAGCTGGCCAGCTCCGCCTGCAAACGGATATTGAACCGCCAACGTAAGAAGACGTTCTGGTCGTAGAGTCGCTCGGCCTCTTGCAGTGTTGCAGGTCTGTTCACGAAATTCCTTGACTGAGCAGGCACGCCTGCTATCATCTCTGATCGTTTGGGCCGGGCAAGAATGCTGCCAATCCAATCCTGTAAACGCTCCCACGATCGCCTCACCCAACGGAGGACGTCGGGTGCCATGCCTTCGCAACCGTCGCTGGTGCCGGTCTGGGCCGAGCGTTCCTGCCCGCCAAAGCAGGCTGGCCGTCGCGTCCTCGCTGCCGTTCACGCAGGCGCTCGCAAGAGGAGAAGGGAGGTAGCCACCGTGCATGCATCGCACTTCTTCGACCGAGTGGTCCCCAAGGGGCCCGTTGTCTATCCGCTGACCTGTCTGCTGCTCGTCGCGCTGCTGAGCGGCTGCGGAGGCTCCGCCGTGGGGGAACAGGCCCCTGCACCGGAGGCCGCCCCGAGCCTCTCCCCAGCGCCCGCGGCTCAGGCCAAAGCCGAACCGGTCGGCAACGTCGACGACAAGGCGCTCCTCTCCGCGGCCAACAACAACGCCAACTGGCTGATGTACGGCCGTACCTACAA
Organism: Gemmataceae bacterium; assembly: GCA_041499985.1. Classification (GTDB taxonomy): domain Bacteria; phylum Planctomycetota; class Planctomycetia; order Gemmatales; family Gemmataceae; genus JBGQLF01. The sequence goes on along the minus strand of JBGQLF010000986.1, from coordinate 2,823 downwards.
CAGCCACCGTCACAGCCCTCTGGATCAGATCAACAAGAAGAACGTGGCCCGCCTGATCCCGGTGTGGACCTTCCAGACTGGGGTTCTGGATGGCTTCGAGTGCACGCCGCTCGTCATCGACGGCATCATGTACATCAGCACGCCGTGGAACCACGCCTACGCCATCGATTGCAAGACCGGGTCGCAGATCTGGCACTACCAAAAATCGCTGCCCGACAACCTCGCTCTATGCTGCGATGCAGTCAACCGGGGCTTGGCCGCCTGGGGAGATCGGTTGTACATGGCCACGCTCGATGCCCATCTGGTTTGCCTGGATCGCAATACCGGCGAGGAGATCTGGGACCAGGAGATCACGGTCAGCGAAGCCGGCAAGGAGGAGGGCAAGATCTACAAACTGGCGTACAGCGCCACGGTGGCGCCGCTGGTGGTCAAGGGCAAGGTGATCCTCGGCATCAGCGGCGCCGAGTATGGTATCCGCGGCTTCATCGATGCTTACGATGCCAGGTCGGGCAAGCGCGTGTGGCGCTTCCATACGGTCCCCAGTCCGAGCGACAAGTCGGCCCATGCACAGAGAGCCCTGGCCACCTGGGAAGGCGAATCGTGGCTGACCGGCGGTGGCTCGGCGTGGGTCACCGGCACCTACGATCCGGAGCTGAACACGCTCTACTGGGGCGTGGGCAATCCCTCGCCCGATTTCAACGGAGACGTCCGCAAGGGCGATAACCTGTACACCTGCTCGATCCTGGCGCTCAACCCCGACGACGGCACCTACAAATGGCACTTCCAGAACAGCCCGCATGACCTCTGGGATTACGACGGCGTCAACGAGCCGCTGCTGGTCGATCTCCAGAAGGATGGCCAGAAGATCAAGGCCCTGGTGCAGGCGCACCGCAATGGCTATTTCTACTGTCTGAATCGGGAAAATGGACAGTTCCTGTACGGCCAGCCGTTCTGCGAGGTCACCTGGACCGATCGGACGAAAGGGGTCGAAGGTCTCGATCCGAAGACTGGCCGGCCCTTTGTCAATCCCATGGCCTTGCCGACGGAGAAGGGTGTGCGGGTCTGCCCCGGCGCCGCGGGTGGCAAGGAGTGGAATCCGATGGCCTACCACCCCGGCACGGGCTACGCGTATGTGCCAGTGATCAACAACTGCGCCAAGTTCACCTCCGGCAAGGCCTTCTTCATCAAGGGGCAACCCTACTGGGGCAGCTCGCTGACACTGATCGACAACCAAGCGTCTGGGGCGCTCAAGGCGATCGACGTGGCCACGGGCAAGATCAAGTGGGAGGTAGCCACGCGCTCGCCGATGGTGGCCGGCGTGCTGACCACCGGCGGAGGATTGGTCTTTACCGGGGACGCCGAAGGGTTCTTCACCGCCTACGACGCGGACACCGGCAAGGACCTCTGGAGCTTCCAGTGCGGCTCGGGCCATCACGCCTCGCCCATGACCTATACGCTCGATGGCCGGCAGTATATTGCCGTGTGCGTCGGCTGGGGCGGCTGGACGGCCGGGTTTGCCGGCGATGGTGCCCCCTGGTTACGCAACTCCCGGCGCGGCAACACGCTGTACGTGTTTGCGCTGCCGAAAGAGAATGAACGGTAGTCCGCAAGAAGATCACCGATCCCTCGAGCTTACGGGATGCCACCCGTAAGCTCGAGGGATCGCCTTTCCGGAAAGGCCTCCCATGACAGCGTGAGCAAGAGTCTGCTGGGTGCTCGGTTGTGCGGCCGCGCTAGCGCTCCTCGGTGGAGCGCAGACGCCGCCACCAGCGTCCCCCGAGGCCCCGAAGCCGCTGGTCTTCTGTGCCGAGCCGGCCGCCCTGCCGCGCACCGGTCGAGCAGCGGACGGCTTGCCTCAGGGGCTCGACGTGGCCGTAGCCCAGCTCGTGGGTCGCAGCCTCGGGCGTGCGGTTGAATTTCACTGGTGTGCCAACGCGGCCTGCTCGGCGCGCTGTTTGCGGGAAGGCCGCTGTGATATCGTCCTCGGCCAGCCGCACGACGAGACGGCCCGCGGCGTCGCCTGGAGTGTGCCGTATGCCGGCGGCCAGTTCGGACTCGTCGTCCCCCACGACACCACCGGCATCCGTTCCTTGGCCGACTTGCAGGGCAAGCGGGTCGGCGTCGTGGCCGGCAGCGTGGCCCTGTCGTCGAAAGACCATACCGTGGCCCCCTTCCAAACGCGGGAGAGTCTCCTGAGCAGTTTGCGCCCGCAAGGACTGCATGCCGCCTTCGTCGATGCCGATTTCGCGGCCTGGTATCTGCATGCGCACCCGCAGCTCAACCTGCGCCTGGTGGCGGACTATGTGCCGCGCGAGCACTGGAACATGGCGATGGCCGTGCGTGCGGAAAGTGCCCAGCTGCTGGTGGACCTCAATCGAGCCCTGGCCCAGATCGCCGAGTCCGGGGAACTCCGCAAAGCCTACACGGACCAGGGCGTCGTCTACCGGGCCCCGTTCACCAACAGCGCCCGGCGCACGCCTCCCTCGAATAGCTGGCGCCGCATCCAGGACCGCGGCGAACTGGTGGTCAGCATGGATCCGGATAATTTACCCTATTCAAGCTCCAACAAGGAGCATCCTGGACTGGACGTGGAGCTGGCGCACGCCCTGGCCCGCGCGCTGGGCGTCAAGCTGCGCCTCGCCTGGCTGGATGTGCAGCGTGATACGGCCATGGCCAAGCTCCTCGAACGGGAGTGCGACCTGGTGCTCGGAGCCGCGATCGAGCCGAACGCCGTCGAAGGCGACGATGAGCTGGCGGAACGGGTGATCTACTCGCGGCCGTACTACGGCACGGGTTATCTGCTGGTACAGCGCAAGCAAGGTC
>JBGQLF010000985.1:0-4773 GCA_041499985.1 Gemmataceae bacterium | reverse complement strand
GCAGCCCACAAGCGGGACGCTTGTGGCTACGATTGGGCAAGAGGTCCCTTGACCTTACACTAGGCGCTCCCGTCTCTGTGAGCCAAGGAAGGTGATGAGCCATGGGACCGATCCACATTGTCGGAGCCGGCGGCATCGGCTGCGCCGTGGGTTACGCGCTGTGTGCGGCCGGGGTTCCGGTGACCTTCGTGGACGCCGACCTGGAGAAGGTGCACTGGGGCCGAGGCCACGGCGTTCAGGTGGATCAACGCCCCGCACTTCCTGCCGCTTTTCAACCCTTCGCGGATTGGACACCGCCCTCGGACGTCACGGTCTTGCTCTGTACCAAGTGTTACGACAACGATCTCGTTCTCGGCCACGTGCCGCCGCCCGTGACCCTGATACCGATCCAGAATGGATTCGATCGCGCACTCGAAACCCGGGGCGATTTCTTGGAAGGAATCGCTTCGTTTATTTCCGAATGTTCTCCGCACCAAACCCTCACGCGCATCACGCGCGCGGGACGTTTGCACCTTGGCCTGCGCCATGGCAGCGCCCCCGCCAGAACGATGAACGGGAGTTTGCCGCCGCGGCCTGCGGACCTCGCCAAATGGTTGCGACGCTCGGCCCTGTTTCGCGTGCAGGTTGTCGAGGAGATTCTTCCGTTCAAATACACCAAGTTGATGTACAATGCCGCGATCGGGCCGTTGGCCGCCGTGGCCGGCCTCGATAATGGGCAGCTCCTGGCAGTGCCGCAGGTCCGCAGCCTGTTCTTCGAACTCCTGAGCGAGAATTACAACATCCTCCGGGACGCCGGCATTCCGCTCGGGCGTATTGGACCGTTTCACCCCGTGACGGTGGATCGGATCTTGCGGCGGCGACCCCTGGCTCATGCGCTCGCCTGGGCGTTCTACCCGACCCTGCGCCGCACCTACTGCTCGATGGTAGCTGACCTCCCCGCGGGTCGCACGGAAATCGAATACTACAATCGTCACCTGATTGACTTGGCCCAGGGCCGCCCCTGTCCGATCAATCGCCGCCTGTATGCCTTGGTGAAACGAATGGAACGCGAGCACACTCCTCCGGGCCTGCACGTGCTCAGCGAGTTGTGATTCCCGATCACGTCACGGGTTCTTCAACCTCTGTACCAGGGCCAGGTACTGCGGGCCGGAGGCATGGATCAAGAAGCGCCGGCTCAATTCACCTGTGACCTGAATCTCGATGCGCAGGTGTTCCGCCGGCAAGCATCCTTCCACCCGATCCGCCCACTCGACCAGGCAGACGCCATTCGCCTCAAAATACTCGTGGACGCCCAGCTCAGCGAACTCGGCCGAGTTGTGCAGGCGGTAGGCATCGAAATGGTAGATGGGCCAGCGGGCATTGTATTCCTGGATGAGCACGAAGGTCGGGCTGCTGACTACCCGACTGTCGGAGATGCCCAGCCCCTCCGCGATGGCACGCACCAGGTGCGTCTTGCCCGCTCCGAGCTGACCAACCAAGGCAACTACCGCGCCCGGAGAAAGGAGCTGGCCGAGCCGCTGGCCCAACGCCATCGTGGCTGCCAGCTCGTTTGCGTCGAAGGTGATCGCATCGGACATCGATTGCCGCTCCCCTGCTGACCAGGATCCGCTACACTGAAGCGTCTACTCTTGGCAGCATAGCAAGTTACGGGCCGGGGCAAAGGCTTGCTAGGTGGCGCGCGGGACCGTGGCGAAGGAGGGAGCGCGATGTCGACGATCCTGCTCACCGGCGCGACCGGAGAAGTGGCTCGCGGAGTGCTTCCGTTCTTGGAGCAGGATTTTGAGCTGCGACTGCTCGCGCTGGAGCCTCCTGGAGCGGATCGGCGGCGAATTCAGGTCAATCTCCTGGATTGGCAAGCATTGGCGCCGGCCTTGAGCGGCGTCGATGCGGTCCTGCACCTGGCAATCGCTTCCGGACACATCGGGACTTTCGAGGACGAGGCCTTCAATGATGCCCGCTTCGACATCAACGTGAAGGGGACCTATCACCTGTTCGAAGCAGCCCGGCGAGCTCGGGTCCGACGCGTGGTTCACGTCAGCAGCTTGATGGTGGTGTGGGGCTACGGCAACGGCGTGTGCGTGCCCGGCGATGCGGAACCACGGCCGGTCGGGACGTATGCCCTGACGAAGACGCTGTCGGAGCGCATCGCGCAATACTATGCGGAAACAGCGAGCATGGAGGTGATTACGCTGCGCATCGCCGCGCCGCTGGACCTTGCGGATCCGGGCCTGCACCACCAGCCGGTACGGCCGCAACAGGTGCCCTTCCCCGATCTTGCTCAGGCCTTCGCCAAGGCCCTAACGATTCCCCTGGCGAAGTACGAAATTGTCACGATCGTCGGCGACAGTTCACGGCGCCTCTGGGATCTCGAGCCGGCCCGGCGGGTGCTTGGCTATACACCGTGTTATCGCCTGGATGACCTGGGCGTGACCTTTGCCGAGCCGTTTGTTGTACGGGAGTCAGTTTAGCCGCGAGCCTCGGGCGCGCACGGGCTTCGCGCTCGCCCGAGGCTCGCGGCTAAACGAGGGGGCACCCGTGCCCGGCTTCACCGACACGAACCCGCATCGCAAGCCAAGGACCCCGCGGCGACGTCGACGAAGGTCTGCACCAGTGCGGGATCAAATTGCGTGCCGGCACCCGCGCGCAGGATATCAAGAGCTTGAAAGGGCGGTAGGGCGTCGCGGTAGGCGCGCGAGGTAGTCAGCGCATCAAAACAATCCACGATGGAGATGATTCGTGCCAACAGCGGCAGCTTCGGCGCCCGCAGACCATCCGGGTAGCCGGTGCCATCGACGCGTTCGTGATGGCCCCGAATCGCAGCCAGGATGGCCGGACAGCGGATGGTCGGCGAGAGAATCCGCTCGCCTATGATCGGATGTTCACGCACCAGGGAAAACTCTTCTTCGGTGAGCCGAGCTGGCTTGTTCAAAATCTCTTCGGGGATACCCACCTTCCCGATATCGTGCAGTTTCGCGGCCAGGCTGAGTTGATGGCATTGCTGCCGGTCCAGCCCAATGGCCCGAGCCAGGCGTAGCGAATACCGGCGTACGCGCAGCGAATGGCCGGTCGTGTACGGGTCGCGCGCTTCGAGGGTACGCACCAGACTGTCGATGGCGGAAAGGTACGTCTGCCGGAGCTGGCGCGTCCGGTGCCGCACGCGCTCTTCCAGAAGCTGGCGATAACGCTCGCGCTCGCCTTCCAGTCGATAGGTCCGCAAGGTCATCGCCAGGGCATGGCGGAACTCGTCGAGGTTGATCGGCTTGAGAAAATAGCGCTGCGCCCCGGCGTGCAGGCAGTCAATGGCGGCATCGTTGTCGTGACCCGCCGTGACGACGATGACATGGATCTCCGGCCAGCGCCGGCGGATTTCTTGCACCAGCCACAGACCCCCACGGCCGGGCATGCGCAAGTCCGTGACCACGATGGGAGTCGGCTGCTGTTGGAGGAGTTGCAGAGCCTCCTCGGCATTGATCGCGGATTGGCACCGATAGTGCCAGGAACGAGCAGCCCGGACGAGGACATCAACCATCCAAGGTTCGTCATCGACCACAGTAACCGCGGCCGCAGCCAAATCGTCGTTGATCGGCATAGCTCTACCCAGACCGTAGTGAAGCGTCACCGCCGCACCGAACACAAGTCGGTCGGCCCCGAATCGCTAGCACGCGGACCGCACCACAAATGAGTGCGTACCGCCATCGCATAGTGTTGGGCGAGCCACGGTCTGTTCCGGAAATCCACTCACGGAGATAGGTTAGCGAACGCAAAGTCCGGGCCGTTCAACTGCGGTTCTTCACTTTGCCTCAGAAGCGAAGAACTCACGGCCCCCAGGGACTATCGCAGTATAACCCCTGCCTAGCCACCCTGCAAGCAAACGGTTCGGCAAAACTCGTACAGGGTGACCACATCCTCAGGTCTCTTCGAGGTGACGGTACCAATTCGTCCGATATTGCCGAGACTTTCTATCTACCGCAGACTATCCACTTATCCAAGTCGATCTTAATGGCCCGTTTCAGCTGCACGCAGGGATTCGTAAAGGCATAGCCGATAGCCATCGCGATCGCGCACCAGAGCCCGGCGATACCCATCCGGCTGGACTCCTCGTTCGACGAGCCAAGCGAGTATCGCGTTCAGGTCCTTGATGTTGGAAGGGAGCCGAGTTGGAAAGGCGGCTCTTCGCGCCAAGCTACCGCGCGGCGGGAAGAGCGGGTCCGGCGAACTGGCCGCGGTGGGGCAATCCGGCGGCCGCGGCCATGCCGGGGGCGACCTCTTCCAGGCGGTCCAGCAGCGCATCCAGTTCCGGCCAGCGGCCGGTTTCCCGGTAGAGTTCCGCCAATCCCAACCAGGCCGCCGGGGAATCGGGGCGCTCGGCCACCACGCCACGCCACTGCCGCTCTGCCGAGGATCACGCGCGGCGCCACCGCTTCGGGAACTTGCACCAGAATCGCCTCCAGCGTTTGCCGGGCTGCGGCGAATTCCTGGCGCGCCAACTGTCCCCGGGCCCGCACGACCGCGGCCGCCACCGGCTCCCCGGCCCCGGTCTGGAGCTGCTCCGTGGCCTGCTCCAACTCCGGCCAGCGCTGCTGTGCCAGATACAACTCGGCCAGCCCCTGCCAGGCCGGCCCATAGTGCGGTTGCTCCGCCAGAGCCTGCTGCCAGTGGGCCTCGGCTTCGGCGACTCGTCCCTCTTGGCGAGCCAGCAGGGCCAGCTGATGCCAGGCCCTGTAGCCCCGCAGGCCAGCGTCGCGACTGGCGAAATGGGCCGTGGATGCGGTC
>JBGQLF010000984.1:0-4773 GCA_041499985.1 Gemmataceae bacterium | reverse complement strand
GCGGGTTCGCCTCCAGAAATTCGACCCCTATATCAACGTCGATCCCGGCACCATGAGTCCGTATCAGCATGGCGAAGTCTATGTCCTCGACGACGGTTCCGAAACCGATCTCGACCTGGGCCATTACGAGCGCTTCACCAACGCTCCGCTCAGCCGGGAGTGCAACTACACCACCGGCAAGATCTACCTGTCGGTCATCCAGAAGGAACGGCACGGCGACTTCCTCGGCCGAACGGTGCAGGTCATCCCGCACGTCACCGATGAAATCAAGGCCGCAGTCCGCAAGTTGGCCACCGAGGATGTGGATGTCGTCATCACCGAAATCGGCGGCACCGTGGGCGATATCGAGGGACTGCCGTTCCTGGAGGCGATCCGGCAATTCGCGCTCGACATCGGCAAGCACAACTGCCTGTATATCCATCTGACGCTGATTCCCTATCTGAAGGCGGCCGGCGAAGCCAAGACCAAGCCGACGCAGCACAGCGTCAGCCAGCTCCGGCAAATCGGCATCCAGCCCGATATCCTCATCTGCCGTACCGAACGCGAGCTGGCCAAAGACGAGGCCGAGAAGATCGCCCTGTTCTGCAATGTCGAGCCGCGGGCGGTCATCGAGGAACGTGACAAGGAGTTCAGCATCTACGAGGTGCCGCTCAGCCTGGTGGAGAATCGCCTCGACGAGTTGATCGTCGAGAAACTGAGCCTGCGGGCCAAGGCGCTGGAGATCGATGACTGGCGGCAGATGTTGCATAGCATCCTCAACCCGGCCCACGAGGTGACGGTGGCGGTGGTTGGCAAGTACATCAAGCATCACGATGCCTACAAGTCGGTGTACGAATCGCTCGACCACGCCGGCATCGCCCTGGAAAGCCGGGTGCTGGTGCGCAAAGTCGAAGCGGAGGAGGTCGAGCGTGAGGGGGCCGAGCGGGTGCTCAGCGGCATGGACGGCATCCTGGTGCCGGGCGGCTTCGGCGAGCGCGGCATTGCCGGCAAGATCGAGGCGATTCGCTTTGCTCGCGAACGGCAGGTCCCGTATTTCGGCATCTGTCTCGGCTTGCAGTGTGCCGTCATCGAGTTTGCCCGCAACGTGGTCGGCCTGGCCGATGCCAATAGCACCGAGATGGATCGCAATTGCCATCATCCGGTGGTTTGCCTACTCGATGAGCAGTATGCCGTCACCAACATGGGCGGCACCATGCGGCTGGGGTCGTATCCGTGCGAACTGGTGCCGGAGACCCGGGCGCATCAGGCCTATGGCAGCCTGCTCGTGCACGAACGACACCGGCACCGCTACGAGTTCAACAACCAATATCGCCAGCAATTCGCCGCCCACGGCATGGTCGTTTCCGGCACCAGTCCGGACGGCAATCTCGTCGAGGTGATCGAGTTGGCCAAGCACCCGTGGTTTATGGCGGTGCAGTGCCATCCGGAGTTTCAGTCGAAGCCGACGCAATCGCATCCGCTGTTCCGGGCCTTCGTCCAGGCGAGCCTGGAGCGGCGCGAAGACAAAAAAAAAGTTGAAGCGGCGCGGATCCGGGCGCTGGCGGCGACGACGTAGCACCAAGTCGAGAAACCTGCTCTCCCACTGTGGGGCAGGTTTTCCAACCTGCCTGTGGGATTCCACAGGCAGGTTGGAAAACCTGCCCCACGTTCGTTGAGAACCAGCCGTTGCAAAAAATGAAGGAATGATGAGAATTCTACTTGACAACAGCTTCTCGCCGGAACAAACTCCGTTACCTTTAGCAACTTCTTTCGGACAACGAAGCTCCTGTTTTGCCGAGCGCAGGTCGTCCTGACGTGCTCGCGCAAACGGGATCGCCCCTGATAACTATTCCTCGTCCTGACTGTTTCTGGGAGGGGAGTGGACGCATGGCCGAGCCTTGGCGCTGGACCGCTCTTCATCGGATCGGACGTGGCCTTGGGATGGTTCTTCTCAGCATCTACTTTGGCCAGGTGGGTTGCGGCCCCCCAGCCGCCAAGCCGGAACCCGACGCCAAGGTACGGCTGACGAAGGTGCTGCGGCTGTACCAGGTATACGTGGACAAGAACAAGAAAGGGCCGCCCAACGAGCAGGCCTTGCGCGAATTCGGTCAGAAACTGTCCCCCAAGGAGCGCGACGAATACCTCATCGGGGACGAACTGGACAACATCTTCACCTCGCCGCGAGACAAGCAGAAGTACGTGGTCACCTACAACCTCAAGCTGGAGCCGAGCGGCAAGACCCGGGCCGTGGCCTGGGAAGCCGACGGCAAGGACGGCAAGCGCTTTGTCGCCCTCTCGGTGGGCTACGTGGAAGAGTACAGCGAGGAGAGGTTCAAAGAGTACAAGAGATAGCCGGATCGGGTTGAGGCCGTGTCGGCGGAGTGGCAGTCCCTCACAAAGGGTTTCGTTATTCTCTCCTACCGGAGGACTCCTCAAATGAAGGTGCGATTCTTCTCTTGGCGCCGGGGCTTCACCCTGATCGAGCTGCTGGTGGTGATCGCCATCATCGCGGTCTTGATTGGGCTGCTGCTGCCGGCGGTGCAGAAGGTGCGCGAGGCCGCCAGCCGTTTGAAGTGCCAGAACAACCTGAAGCAACTCGGCCTGGCGATGCACAACTTCAACGACGTCAACAACCGCTTCCCCAGCGCCGGTTGGTACACCTGGTGCAATGCCCTCCCCTCGGCCCGTCCGACCTACATTGCGGCCACGGACTGGGGCCAGAATGGGTGCATCGTCGCGTACAAGGATGCCGGGGGAAACCCAGTGAATTCCTTCAGCAACGGCCCCGTTGTCAATAATCAACCCACGGGGACCCCCTGGACGGCGCCGCCGCAAGCCGGCGCTGCCTGGCCCTTCCAACTCCTTCCCTTCGTCGAACAACTGGCGGCCCAGGGGCAAGCCGGTGGTCTGATCCGCAACACTCCCCTGGCTGCCTTCGTTTGTCCGACGCGCCGCTCGCCGTTGCGGTTCAACGGCACCGGCAGTTCCCTGGGTGGCGCACCGCTCGACTTCGCGGCGCCGTACTTCGGCCCCCAGACACGCGACGAAGCGACCATCGGCAAGACCGCCGCGAGCTTCTTCGGCATTATTGTTCCGTCCGAGCCGCCGGCCGCGGGACGGTCGTGGAGCCACGATGTGCCCGTCCGCATCTCCAGCATCACCGATGGCACGTCCAACACCATCTTGCTAGGCGAGAAATGGCTGCGGCCGGATCAGTACACGTCGGGTGCCTGGAACGACGACCATAACCTGGTCAGCAGTCTGGATCAGGATGGCATGCGGGTCGCCGACCATGTGCCGATTCGCGATACGAATAACAATCCTTTTACGGGTGTTCTGGTTGGCAGCGGCGATAACAACCCGTGTTGTGATTATTGGCGCGACCCGGACACCGCCAAGCCCTCCCCCCGGGTTGGCAGCTACTTCGGCTCCGCCCACTCGTCCGGCATGAATGCGCTCATGGCGGATGGCAGTGTGCGCCACCTGCAATTCACCATCGACGCGACGGTGTTCTACAACCTGTGCCACAAGAGCGACGGCAACGTTTTGCCCAACTTCTAATGGGGCGAGTGTTTCGTAAGTTCGTCGCTTGATCAACTTGGCCAACGAGCGCCGACGCGCCAGCGCGGGATGCCGGCTGCCTGCGCTGGCGCGTCGGCGCTCGTCGAGACCCGGATGCCGCATGTGCGGAAACTGCTCTCGAATCTCCGACAACGACCTTGGCATGCCCTGCTGGCGTTTGGCGCACTCACCCTGCTCGGCCTGGGAGTCGGTATCCCGGTCCTGTACGCCTATTCGCAATACCAGCTCGGTGCCGCGCAGCAAGCCCTGGAACGATACGATCTGAGCGCTGCGAGGCAGCATCTCGAACAAAGCTTGAGTACCTGGCCGCGGAACACGCACGCGCAGTTCCTGGCAGCGCGGATCGCTCGGCGGCGTGACGCTTACGCCGAAGCCGAACGGCTCCTCATGGCTTATGAGCAGCGACAAGGAGTAACGCCCGAGAGTGATCTTGAATGGATCTTGCTGGGGGTCCAGCAGGGCGACTTTGCCGGCCAGGAGCGTTCGCTGCTATCCCTGGTAGACCGGGAGTATGCCGGCACGCCGTTGATCCTGGAAGCGCTGGCCAAGGGCTATCAGAGTACCCTTCGCGGATCCGATATGCTCGCGTGCCTGGACAGGTTGCTCCAGCAGCAACCGGCCGATGTCCCGGCGCTAGTCTTGCGCGGCAAGGGGTATGAGGGACTTCGCAACCCCGAGAAGGCACTGGAGAACTATCAGCAGGCGCTGGAGTTGCTCCCCGAATCCGACGAAGCTCGGCTCGGATTGGCCGAAATGCTCAATCGCCTCGGCCGACCCCGCGAAGCCATGTACCATTATGAAGTCTTGCGGCAACGGCAACCAGCCAACCCAACGGTGCTGCTCGGGTTGGCGCGCTGCCGTTTCGATGCTTGCGACCTGGACCAGACGGGACAGCTCTTGGACACGCTTCTGGCCGGGCAGCCGGACCATGTGGGCGGCTTGGTGGAGTGGGCCCGTCTGGAAATTCGGCTGGGGCAAACGGCAGCGGCGGAAAAGAGACTGACTCAGGCGGTGACGCTGGCCCCCTGGCACCGGGAGGCGCAACGCTGGCTCTTGCTTTGCCGGCAGACACTAGTGGCCCTCGCCATAAGTTATGCAACAAATTCGGACCATGGGTATGCTGGAGATAGCCCTGGGTCCTGACGTCGGAGGTGGCCCCATGCGTGGACGCAAGCCTCGCCCTCTAACCGTTGCTGACGCGGATACCACCGT
>JBGQLF010000983.1:0-4774 GCA_041499985.1 Gemmataceae bacterium | reverse complement strand
CCATGCAGTCTGGCCCTACTTCTTCCTTGCACATGCAGCCGGAACAAGTGGGGATTGGCCTACCTGTCGGAAGTGGTGTCTGCGCGGGCTTGAACGCCCTGCCTCCCCCAAGGTCTACGCGCTCTTCCACGAGTGGTTGGGCATCTCCCGCTCTATGCTCGCCCAGCCTATCGACATCGTCTTAGAGAGCTTCGACCGGGCGGAAAAACTTGACCCTGGGAACCAACGGATTCGCCTCAACCGTGCCTTTGCGGAAGCCCGCCTGGTCGAAGTCCGTCCGACAAGCAGGTCTTGGGACTGGCCTCCAGAATCAACCATCAAGATGTTCCGCCCAAGACCAGACGTGAGCACGAGGGGGCAACAGGAATACTTGGTCCAGAAGCGGAGCAGCAGACTGGCTGATTTGGTCACGGCCCACTGAGCAGACGATCCCATCGGTGCCAACGCGGACGCCACACCCTGCCGGGGCCGTCGTCCATACTGCTCGGGGGACGGCGGGACGATCGCCACGGACCCAGCCGGCCGACATCCTTTCGACATAAAAGTAGACTTTTTGCTTGTAATTTGATCTTGTACGTCGTAGGGTAGCGGCCTGATCCTTTGGCCGGTCTGCCGGTTCCCGTCGTGAGAAGCGGGGGCCGGCGGCTCCGGCCTTCTCACCGAAGGAGGCTCGCATGAGCGCCTGGGTTTTTCAGGACCCCAAGCAGGTCAAGAAACGCGGTCCCGCCAAGGCCAGCTGGTACTGCGGCTGGTTTGACCCTGGGGGCAAGAAGCATTGCAAGTCGTGTGGGCCCGGCGCCCAAGCCAAGAGGATCGCCAACAAGCTCAAGGAGAAGATCGAGGCCGAGCTGCTGACCGGCACCTATGAGGAGCAGACCCGCTCCACCTGGAAGGAGTTCCGCGCGGAGTACAAGGAAAAAAAGCTCGCTGGCACCAGCGAGGGCAACCGCGTGCGCATCCAGGTGGCCCTGGATCACTTCGAGCGCCTGATCAAACCGGCCTACATGCGCGGCATCAAGTCGGTGACGATCGCCGACTATGTGGCCCGGCGTCGCCAGGAGCCGGGCGGCCTGCCGGGTTCCCTGGTGTCGCCCGCGACGATCAACGCGGAGCTGGCGCATCTCCGTGCGGCCTTACGCAAAGCACGCCAGTGGGACTACCTGACCGGCGTGCCGGAATTCGAGTTCCTGAAGGTGCCGCAGAAGCTGCCGACCTACGTCCCGCCGGAAGAGTTCGCCATCCTGTACCAGGCGTGCGAGCATGCCCGGATCCCACGCAAGCTCCCGTATCCTACCGCCGACTGGTGGCGTGCCCTTCTGGTCATGGCCTACATGACCGGCTGGCGGATCGGCCAGCTGCTCGGCATCCGCCGCGATGATGTGGACCTGGAGTCCGGCAGCGTCATTACCCGCTGGAGCGACAACAAGGGCAAGCGCGACAAGTTCATCATCCTGCACCCCCTCGTCGTGGAACACCTCCTCAAGATCCCAGGCTTTGATCAGTATCTGTTTCCCTGGAGCTACAGCCGGCGGACCATCTTCGATGAGTTCGCCCGCATCCAGCGGCTGGGCGGCATCCACCTGGACGGCCCCAAGGACCATTACGGGTTCCACGACCTCCGCCGGGCCTTCGCGACCATGAACGCCGACCGGATGACCCCGGATGCCCTGCAAGCCTTGATGCAGCACAAGGATTACCAGACCACGCAGCGCTACATCAATATGGCCCGCCAGCTGAAGCCGACCGCCCACGCCCTGTTCGTACCCGACCTGCCTCTCGTCCAGGCCAAGTAATGGAGGGACCTTGGAGGGACAGGCAAGATTCCAGACGGCGATGCCCGTCTTGCTCATTCACAACTACAAATTTGAAAAGAACTTGGATACCGCTATGCCCTGTTCGCCTAGAGTCGCTTCGCTGGAATCTTAATACAGAGAGGCAGATAGGACGACTATTGGATGGGGTGAGTAGGAATGATGTCGGAAGCGTTCTGGGATGTGGCCGTTATTGGCGCTGGGGCCGCGGGACTGTTGGCAGCCATTCGTGCCGCCGAGCGCGGCCGGCGCACGCTGCTACTGGAGAAGAACCGCAAGCCCGGCGTCAAGATCCTCATGTCCGGCGGCACACGCTGCAACCTGACGCACGCCACCGACAATCGCGGCATCGTCGAGGCGTTCGGCCCGCCCGGCCGATTTCTGCACTCGGCCCTGGCGAGTTTGAGTGTGCAGGAGACCGTGGAGCTGTTCGAAGCGGAAGGTGTGCCGACCAAGGTCGAGGAGACCGGCAAGATCTTTCCGGTCAGCAATAAGGCCACGGATGTTCTGGAAGCGTTGCTGCGGCGGCTGCGGCGTAGCGGGGCCACGCTCGCCTTGGCCGAGCCGGTGCTCGATCTGCGGCCCGAGCCTCCCGGTTTAGCGCTGACCACTTCCCACCGGGTTGTCCGGGTCGCTCAAGTGGTTCTGACCTCGGGCGGGCGATCGTATCCCGGCAGCGGCACCACAGGCGATGGCTATGGCTTTGCGGTCCGTTTCGGCCATACGATTGTGACGCCCCGGCCGGCGCTGGTGCCAGTGAAGACAACGGCTCCGTGGATTGCGGATCTGCGGGGAGTCACGCTTCCCGATGTCGCGGTGCGTGTTCTTGAAGACAACCGTCGCCTGGCAGGCCGACGAGGCTCACTGTTGTTTGCCCATTTCGGTCTCACCGGGCCGGTCATCCTCGATATCAGCCGGGTCGTCAGTGGCCATGCCCATCCCGAAACGCTGCGGCTGGAACTCGACCTGCTGCCATCCATGCCGGAGGCGACGCTGGACGAGTACCTGCGGACGGAGGCAGTTTCCTCGGGCAAAAAGCAGTTGGCCGGCGTTCTCGCGGTGCATCTGCCTCGACGGCTGTGCGACACGGCGCTCGCCTTGGCAGGGCTGCCCGTCGAGCGCAAAGCCGCCGCTCTGAGCAAAGCCGATCGGGTCAAACTCGTTCAGCACGTCAAAGGCCTCCACGTGCCGATGACGGGGACACTCGGCTTCGAGAAAGCGGAGGTAACCGCGGGCGGCGTTGCGCTCGAGGAAGTGGATTCGCGGACCATGCGGAGCAAGCGGGTGCCGGAGCTGCTGATCGCTGGCGAAGTGCTGGATCTGGATGGACCGATCGGCGGCTACAACTTTCAGGCAGCGTTTAGCACGGGGTGGTTGGCAGGAAGTACGGTGTGACGGGAGTACCGAGTACTCAGTACCGAGTACTCAGTACTCAGTACTCGGTACGCACCATCATTAACCACGAAACAGCTCGCCGATCGGCGACGCCTCGACGAGCGGCATCGGCCGATTCTCCGGCCCGGGCAATCGGGTGTTCACGTCGATGCCCAGCGCGTGATAAATGGAGGCTGCCACCTCCGCCGGGCTGATCGGCCGATCTTTCGGTTCCGAGCCGGTCGCGTCGGACGCGCCGATCACCTGACCGCCTCGCACTCCAGCGCCCGCAAAAAGGATCGTCCAGCATCCCGGCCAGTGATCCCGGCCGCCGCGCGGATTCACTTGCGGCGTCCGGCCGAATTCGCCCATCGCCACGACAAGCGTATTGGCCAGCAGGCCGCGCTGAGACAGGTCCTCGAGCAGGCTCGTGTAGGCCAGGTCGAACATCGGGCACAGCGTTTCCTTGTAATCGTTCAGGTTGGTCGCCAGGGAGCCGCCGTCGGCATGGCAATCCCAGGTGATCTCGTTGAAGACCGTGTCGAACATGTTCACGGTCACCAGACGCACGCCCTGCTCGACCAGGCGCCGCGCCAACAAGCACGACTGGCCAAAAGTATTGCGGCCATAGCGGGAGCGCAGCGCGTCACTCTCGGCGGACACGTCGAACGCGCGCTTCGCCTTCGCCGAGAAGAGCTGGCCGAGCGCTTGCTCGTAAGCCCGATCGCGTGGCTGGTCGCTCGGAGTGGCGTCGAAGGTTCGCTGGGCAGCATCGACGGCCTCGACCAGGGCGTGGCGACTCCGGAGCCGGGCCGGGTCGACGCCGGATGGAGCATTCACATCGCGGACCACGAAGGAGGCGTCGGCTTCTCCACGAAGAACGAACGGCTCATGCGGGGCCCCGAGGTAGCCGGCGGTCTGGCCGTGGCTGATGGTGACACCCGTATTGCCGATCGGACCCGGCAGCACCACCCAGGGCGGTAGTTCGCCTGGCCTGGGACCGCGCAGATGGGATACGACCGCTCCGTAATGGGGATACTCCTGGCCGCCGCGGAAGAGGTAGCCTGTCTGCATCAGCTGATGGCCGGTTTCGTGAATCGGCGCCGTCTGGTGATGCACCGAGCGCAACAGGGCATAGCGATCGGCCATCCGGGCCATGAGGGGGAAATGCTCGCCGATCGCGATGCCGGGGACGTTGGTCGGAATCGGCCGGAAGGGGCCGCGGACCGTATCCGGCGCCGCCGGCTTCAGATCCCAGGTATCCAGGTGGCTGGGGCCACCAACCAGAAAGAGGAGAATGCAGTTAATCTCACCGGATGGATCGGCCGCCCCGGCCAGCTGGAGCCGGGCGACATCGGCCAGCGACAGCCCCATGGCCCCGGCGCTGAGGGCTCCGACGCGCAGGAAATCGCGTCGCGTCAGGCCGTCACAGAACTCCACGCCTTTTTTGCTCTCAAATTGCAACATGGCATTTCCCTCTCGGATGGTCGCGGGCGCGGATCGGCAAACCGCGTCCGGCAGAGTCTCAGGAGCCGCTCGCACGCCTCCCGCCCCCGTCCACTGGAGCACTGAGCCACCCTTATGGTACT
>JBGQLF010000982.1:0-4776 GCA_041499985.1 Gemmataceae bacterium | reverse complement strand
AGAAAACGCGGGGAAAACCGCATGCAGGACTAGCAGATAGGCCTTGGGACGCCCCTTTTTGTGGTAGCGGACTCAATTAGTATGTAAAAATCCTCGTGTTTTCGGCACTGTACAAACGCTTTCGGGCCGTGAGCGCATACTGCTCCAGCCCACAAGCGAGGACGCTTGTGGCTACGTCCAACAATCAGTGGTCTGTCTTCACACTACGCACATAATTCAAACAGTCCAGCCGCCCCTTGACCGCCGCCGACGCACATGGTCACGATGCCATAACGTGCCTTGCGGTGTTGCATGGCGTGAGCCAGGGTGCCGACCATGCGCGAGCCCGTCATGCCGAACGGATGTCCAATGGCGATGGAGCCGCCGTGCACATTCAGCTTCTGCGGATCGATCCCTAGCCGATCGCGGCAATAGACAACCTGGACGGCAAAGGCCTCGTTCAGCTCCCACAAGTCGATGTCCTGGACGCGCAGGCCCTGTCGCTGAAGCAGCTTGGGAACGGCGAATACGGGGCCGATCCCCATCTCATCCGGTTCGCAGCCGGCAACGGCGAAGCCACGAAAAACCACCTTGGGCTTGATCCCCAGGGCCTCGGCACGCTGCCGCGACATCAACAGCGTGGCCGAAGCTCCATCCGAGAGCTGCGACGCATTGCCCGCGGTAACCGTCCCCTGTCCACTATGGGGATCGAAATGGGGTGGAAGCGCTGTCAAGCCCTCGAGCGTGGTATCGGGACGATTGCACTCATCTTGCTCCAGCTGGTACTCTTCCTCCTTGATGACCTGAGAAGTCTTCTTATCGAACACGTTGCGGACGACGTGCATGGGAGCCAGTTCTTCCTGGAAGAACCCTTCCCGCTGTGCCCGTGCGGTGCGCTGCTGGCTGGAGAGCGCATAGTCATCCTGGACCTGTCGGCTGATGCGATAGCGCTTGGCCACGATTTCGGCCGTATCACCCATGACCATGTAGATGCCCGGTTTGTGCTCCTGGACCCAGGGGTTGAAATCGCGCTCGGCCTTGGCCAGCAGCGTGATGCTCTCCACGCCGCCGCCGAGGGCAACGTCCGCTCCTTCCTGGATAATCTGGTGCGCCGCCATGGCGATCGCTTGCAGCCCCGAGGAACAGAACCGGTTGACCGTGGTGGCGGCCACCGTGACCGGCAGACCGGCCCGCACGGCGGCGATGCGGGCGACGTTCGTTCCCTGCGCCCCTTGCGGATAACCACAGCCGAGGATCACGTCCTCGACCTCCGCGGGATCGAGCTGCGGCACTTTGCCCAGGACATGCCCGATGCAGTGGGCCGCCATGTCATCGGGTCGGGTGCGGTTGAACGACCCCCGGAACGACTTCGCCAAAGGCGTGCGCGAGCTCGCGACGACAACGGCTTCTCTCATAGACAGACCCCTTGGCACGGCGACGGCTCATCGGCCGGTAAACTGGGGAGGGCGCTTTTCCAAGAAGTGCGCCACGCCCTCGCGGAAATCAGCGCTGGCCAGGCTCCGAAACATCTCCTCGTTGGCCGTGTCGATCGCCTCGCCGAGCGATTGGAACAGCGCGTTGTACACTTGCTGTTTCATGACACGCAGCGAACGCGGTGAGGACAGCGTGGCCAGCTCGCGCGCATAGGCGCGTACCCCATCCAGAAAACCGTCCTGGGGTAGCACGCGATTCACCAGGCCCATGCGTAGTGCCTCGGCGGCGTCGAGGATGCGAGCTGAGAAAAGCAGGTCCATTGCATTGGCCAGGCCGACCAGGCGTGGCAACATCCAGCTGAGGCCGTATTCTGCGATCAGGCCACGCCGCGCGAAGGCGGTACTTAGCTTGGCCTGGTCCGACGCAAAACGCATGTCGCAGTAGAGAGCGATGACCAACCCCAGTCCCACGGTAGGGCCGTTCAGCGCTGCCAAGATGGGCTTGCCGATGGCGGGGAAGTAGGAATACGTCCTCTGAAAGTCGGCGCGCACTCCGTCGCGGTGCGGCCCGGCCAGCCGTTCGGCGACCACTTGCTTGAGCTTGTCGCCCGAAGCCGTGCCGGCGGCCAGCGCGTCCAGGTTCTGCATATCGGCACCGGCACAGAAGCCGCGCCCGGCCCCCGTGAGGATGATCACCCGCACCTTGTCATCCTGTTCGGCCTGCGTCATCGCCGCCTGCACCTCCTGTTCCATTTTCAACGTCCACGCGTTCAGCTTGGCCGGCCGATTCAGTGTCACCGTGGCGATGTGGTGCGCGACTTCGTAGACGATTTCGTCGTAGGGCATGGGTCAATTCTCCCCGGGCGCGCGTCCAGACAGGTCGATCAACTCGCAGGCTCAACCGATCAACATACCGCAAGTCGTGGAAAAGGGAATCCTCGTTAAGGACGACAGATGAAGGAGGAAGGAAGGCGAGCGCTGATCCATCCTTCAAGACGACGGGGTCAGGAATTGGCGTACGATCTCGGCCAGCACTTCCGGATGCGTAAACTGCGGATTATGACCGCACTGGCTCAGCTCGATACGGCTTGCCGAGGGCAAGCCCCGCAACAGCACATCTTCGCAGTTCCGGTTAACCAGGGGATCCTCATCGCCACAGGCCAACAAGATCGGCTGTTGGATATGGGGCAGGAACGGCCGTAGATCGGTGCGATGTAGCAGCAGGGCTCGGCGTGCTACCGCGGCCATGGGCGGCGAGCCCCAGCGGGTCAGGAAATACTCCCACACCTCCGGCGCGCGCGTTCGGAACGGCTCATAATGGGGACGGCTCATGGTGGCAATGTAGAACGGCAGTTCCCGCATCCGGCCCGGCCAGTAGCGGGCGAGGTGCGCGAGCAGGACCTCGGCGGGCGCCAGCGGGCGGCGGGCGAACCCCCCTTGCAAAACCGCGCGCGGCAGGCGGTGCGCCGCCGTGTGCAAAGCCGCCAAGGCAATCGTCGAGCCGAAGGACGCTCCGAGCACATAACTTTGACGCGCCCCGACGTGGTCGAGCAAGGCCAGGGCATCGGCGACTAGATCCGCATGGGCATACCGTGCCAGGCGCGCCCCGTCGGCACCACCCGCGGGCAAGTCGTAAGCAATGCAGCGGAAGTGTCTGGTCAACAGCGCCGACAGCAGGACAAAGGAACGCGCGTCATCCGACAGGCCGGGGATCAGCAGCAAGGGGGGACCCGTTCCCCAGGTGTAGTAGGCACAGCGATAGCGTCCGGTGTCGCAGATGCCGCGAGTCGCCTCGCGCTCGAAACGGTGCAAGACTTCCTCCAGACGGCCGGAGGAGGCAGGCCCATTGCAGATTCTAGATTGCAGATTGTGGATTGGCTTCTCAATCTGCAATCTGCAATCTGCAATCTCCAATGGGGAGGCCGTCCCACACGGAGGAGTTTTATCGCTCATCATGCCGTCGTCATCATTCTCGGTAAAACGCTACGCTGGCAAAGCTGACGCTTTCGTACCCCTGTGGGTGTACGTACTGATCATAGTGTAGCACCTTGCCCGAATCGGGGCGGGTCGCCTCCAAGGCGACATAGGTGGGCGGCAAGCCACAGATGCGCCGGCAGTCGCCTTCTTCCGCGATGACCTGGAAGAAGCCCAGAGGATCGGCGGCCTCGGCCCGACGCAAGAGTGCCCCGTCCTGGGCCCGACTGTGCTCCAGCAGCGGCGAGCCGACCGGGCGCGGGTCCCCGAATTTCGGTCCGATGTGGGCGAAGTCCCCGCTGATGAGGTAACAGATTGGCTCTTGGATTTCCGTCTCGACGCGCCGCAGTGCCTCGACCATACGGGCAATGTCCGGCTGACTAGTTGGCGCCAGGCGTAACCGGACACAATCGTGGTACCCGCCTGTCAGCAGCGGCACAATCCGAATCGGCCGCCGTCCTTCATACAGGTATTGCAGGAAGACCACCTCCAGCTCGATCGAGTGTTCGGGGACATGAGCAAACTCGTCATCGAACAGGCCGTCGCCATAATGGGCCAGCAGACGATCGATGTAATCCTGATCGGTCGGCACAATCCCCAAGGGCGTCTTGAAATCCTGGCGTGTCAGGATGTAGCGCTGGGCACTGTAATGGGAGGTGGCGATAATTACAAAGAGCGAGGCCTCGGTCTGTTCGAACACTTCCTTGAAGCCCCACGTGAACGTGAGCCCGCCGCGGGCATAATCGATGTGCGGCAGCAGCGCGGCCCGCAAGTGCCGCTCCGGCCGCTGTTCACGTGGCAGGCCTGGCCCATTCGGATCGGTGAACAGCAGATGCAGCTGCGCCCGCAGAGCTGCTGGCTCGCCAGCGTAACAGCCGATGCAGGACGGTTCACGGATTGGGCTGGACAGATGTTGACGGAAGCGCGGCCCATCGAGAAAGAGGGCCTCGTCCATCTTGGCGACCAAGGCGGTCAGCGCATCGATCGGTACCAGGATGCCGCCCGCCTGGCGCATCACCTCGTCCTGGATCTGGCGCACGGTTCGCCGGCCGTCGAACAACTGCACACAGGCGAACTCGAGCAGGTTCACGCGCTGTTGGCGCCTGCTCAAACGTCGTTGATCCCAGATCACATAAAAGCAGGGGTCCTTGTCATCCTGGGCGGCGGCGAGGCCAGCACGCAAGCACGGGCGATCCAGACTCGGCATAGCTCCGTTCCCGTTGGGGTCATGATGGCCGATCACTTGATCTGGTCTATTCTTGTGGTTGGGGCCCACCAGGGTCAAGAGAGGTTCGGCAGTCGGCTAAGCAGTGAGCCCGACGCGCCAGCGAGGACGGTCCCTCACTTCTTGGCAGGACGGTCCCTCGCTGGCGCGTCGGGCTTACTTCTT
>JBGQLF010000981.1:0-4780 GCA_041499985.1 Gemmataceae bacterium | reverse complement strand
CGGCCGATGTCAAGGCCGTCACGCTGGGGGCCGCCAACGATCAGATACGCTTCGCGGTCCTCGGCGTCCGCGGCCGGGGCCGAGAGCACATCGACGGCATCGCCGGCAAGAACAACTGCGTCGTGGGCACCATCTGCGACGCCGATGAGGCGGTGATCGGCCAGGGAATGAAAGCCGTGGAAAAGGCCCAGGGCCGGGCGCCCAAGTACGAGCAAGACCTGCGCAAGGTGTTCGACGACAAGTCGATCGACGCTGTCTCCATCGCCACCCCGAATCACTGGCACGCCCTGGCCGCCATCTGGGCCATGCAGGCCGGCAAAGATGTCTATGTCGAAAAGCCGGTCAGCCACAACGTCAGCGAAGGCCGGCGCATCGTGGAAACGGCCCGCAAGTACAACCGCATTTGTCAGACCGGCACCCAGATCCGCACCAGTCCCGGTGTCCGCGAAGCCATCGCTTTTCTGCGCGAAGGCAAACTGGGCAAGATCACGCTGGCCCGGGGCCTGTGCTACAAGCTCCGCCCGAGCATCGGCAAGGTCGACGGTGAACAGCCGATACCCAAGTCGATCAATTACGACTTGTGGTGTGGCCCGGCCCCGCTCAAGCCGTTACGGCGCAAGAATCTGCACTATGATTGGCACTGGATATGGGATTACGGCAACGGCGATCTCGGCAACCAGGGCATCCATCAAATGGACATTGCCCGCTGGGGACTGGGCAAGAACGAGCTGGCGAAGTCGGCAATCAGCTTCGGCGGCCGATTCGGCTACGTGGATGACGGCGAGACGGCCAATACGCAGGTGTGCCTGTTCGATTACGGCGATTGCGAGCTGGTCTTTGAGGTCCGCGGTCTACCGACCAAGCCGCTGCTCGGCGCCGGTGTCGGCAATGTCTTCTACGGGAGCGAAGGATACCTGGTTGTCCCCAATTACTCCAGTGCCACAGCCTACACGTACACGGGAGAAAAGATTCGCGAGTTCAAAGGCGACGCGGACCACTTCAAGAATTTCGCCGATGCGGTGCGCAGCCGGCGTAAGGAGGATCTGAACGCCGACATCCTGGAAGGCCATCTCTCCAGTGCCCTGTGCCACCTGGGCAACCTCAGCTATCGCCTGGGCAAGCTTCAACCGTTCACGAAGGGGAGCAAAGCTTTCGGCGACGATCGGGAAGCCTACGAGACGCTCGGTCGCATGGAAGAGCACCTCAACTCCAACGCGGTCCCGCTCGACAAGACCCAGTACCGTCTCGGACGCAAGCTCACCCTCAACCAGCAAACCGAACGGTTTGTGGGCGATCCCGAGGCCGACGCGATGCTGACGCGCGAATACCGTAAGCCATACGTCGTGCCGGAGAAAGTGTAAAGGGGCATGGTTCAAAAAGGCCCGACTCAGGGCGTGCCACCCACTTTGGAACCACGCTCGTAAAGAGATTCAAACCAGATCGAGCCGGCGTTTGGTCATGCGGGCCCGGTTGCAGTCGGCGCACAGGCCGCGAATAATGAAGCTGTGTCCAGTGGCACGGAAGTTGTGCTGGAAGCACACGTCCCGCATCACCGCTTCGATCGCTGGGTTCTGAAACTCGATCATCTTGCGACACTGTTCGCAGTACAAGTGTTCGTGCTGCGGGTAGCCGTAGTCGTGCTCGTAGAAGGTGCGCGGCCCCACCTCCAGCCGGCGCAGGAGACCGGCGTCAACCAGCTTCGCCAAGCTCCGGTAGACCGTAGCCCGGCTGACACGAAAGCCGGCCTGTTTCATGTCGTCGATCAGCTGATCCGCATCGAAATGGTTATGCTTGGCGAAGATGTAGCGTACCATGTCGCGCTGCTGCTCGGTGTAGCGCTGCGGCCGAGGCCGACTCGCCAGGTACTCACGGAACTTGCTCTCTGGCGTCTGCGACACTTCTACCGCTGGCAGTTGCACGCTACCGCCTCCTCTGAACCCGGTCCCGGCATGAGTCGACACCTACGACCGCGAGGTTTTCAATAATGATTCTCGATTCTCATTATACGAGGGCGAGCCGACTTGCCAATCAGGAACCAGATCAGATAGTGTACGAGCCCGAAGCGCGAGTGAAGAATCGCCCCATCCCGCGCTGGCGCTTCAGGCTCGTACTATTCCGCATCCAGCCGGCGAAGGAGTCGATCTAGAGCGATCTGCCAGTTCTCCGGCGTTTCGTAAGCTCCGGCGGCGATTGCCGCGCGGATTCGTTCCACGAGATCCTGGCGACTAGGGACATCCTGGTCTCGGCGGGGGTTGGTCTCCGTGGCGTCAACGACCGGTGATGTCCACCGCTGATGTGCACGTGACAAAGGTCCCTTGAGGCAGCTTGGGCCGTGGCTGAACATGCTTCTACTCTCCTGCTGTCGGACATGCCCCATCCAGACGGGGAGGCCGTCACCGACAGGTCCATCCTATCGAGGGAAATCCCTCAGGATCAACCGACAGAAACACCTAGAAAGGACAGTGCGACAAGCGTCGCGATGGGTCCCGCCAATTCCACCGGATCTGCGGCGCCGGCCAAGGCCAGGCCAACAGCACCCAGGACGTGGAGTGCGTTACTGTTCAAACGCTCACTCTTCCGTCGCTAGTCATTGTATCGTCGCAGGCCAGGGCGAGAATTAGGCAAATCCAGTGCCAGGCGGGCCTCGTTTTTGACTGGGATCGCTCGGCGGAAGCTTTGAGCGCGACATACCCGGTGCCGGGGAAGCGGCGAGGGAAAGGAAGAGACACCGTTTCCTCAGAACAGCGGCCGCACGGTCCAAGGCTACAAGAGGGATCACGGCGGCTGTCCCCATTGTACGCGGTCACGGAGGGCCGGCGAGCGCTGATTTGCGGTCACAGCGCTTGACCATGCGCACGGCATTACCTTGGGTATCCCGGGGCCGGCAGCTGAGCTCGTCCATCAGGGCCCGCATCAAGAAAATGCCCCGGCCACCGAGGCGGACCTCGGAAGGATCCAGGTTGGGTACGCTGGCCAGATCGAACGGTTTGCCTTCATCAAGGATCTGGATTTCAATGGCCTCGGCGTTCAGGAACGCATGGATCTGGAGCTGGGCGTGGGGTTTGCCGCGGTGCGCGTGACGAATGGCATTGCTGGCCGCTTCGTGGGTGGCGACGACGATGCCGTCGATGACCGCCTGCTCCAGGCCGCCAGCTCGGCAGACCGCTTCGATGAAGGCACGCACCAAGCCGAGCAGCTGCAAGTCACTCGGAATGGTTAACATCCACGGGGGGTTGCCCGAGGTCATCCTTCTCCTCCGACTTCCCGTTCGGCGACAGGGCGGAAAAGGCGAATCGCTCCCCCGAAGGGGACCAGCCCGCATTATAGAAGGTTTCGCGGCCGACCATCAAGGCGAGCCTCGCCTCAGGGCATTCACGTGGAGATGGGCTTGCCGCGTCGGTTCGGGCAGCCGATAGCCCCGGCAGGTGGCCAGCACCCAGTCCTTGGCGCTGGCCAAATCGATCTTGTGGCCGGCGGACACAAACACCGGCTTGACACCCGTCTTGGTGCGGACGACATAGCCAACAACTTCCTCCCGATCGCGCAGCTCGGTTAGCGAGCCGGCCCCGCGCTCGGGCTCCCTATACTGGCCAATGAGTCGGCTCTTGGCGCATCCCAGGCAGGGCCGGTCTAGGCACAGGCCGATGTGGCAGGCCAATCCCAGGCGACGAGGGTGCGCCAGGCCCTGGCCATCGAGCATCACGGCGTCCGGCTCGGCCTCGACCTGGGCAAACGCTTCCAGCAAGGCCGGCGCCTCGCGAAAAGAGAGCAGTCCCGGAACATAGGGAAAGGACGTTTCCCGCACGGCACCGCGCTGCTCCACGATCGTCAAGTCGGCCGTGCGCAGTACCACCACGCCGGCATACATGATGTTGGAAAAGCGGTCGTAGGAGACGTCTGCCCCGGCGATGAGATCGCAGCGGGTCAGCGGCAGACGCGTATCGATCAGGGCGGCCAGCTCGCGCTGGAGTTGGGCGGCTGCGCTCGGCGTTAGATCCCAGGAATGTAACTGACGGATGTGCATAAGGTGCACTTACGCATGGCGCAGGAATGGTCGCCAGTGCCGATCGGCGAGGCTTCGCCACAGCCATTCGACCGGTCCCATCTGGAAGTAGCGCAGCCAGATCGGACTCAAAGCCAATTGCACCACCCAGATGACCCCGACGATGCCGAGAGCCGCCGCTCGTCCCACATGCCCGTAAAGTCCCAGGCCATAGCCGTAGAAGAGGAAGCCTAACACGACCGAGTGGAACAGGTAATTGCTCAGTGCCAGCCGGCCAACCGCGCGCAAACGGCTTTGCAGCCACTCGTGCCGGCCGCTCTGCGCCCAGAACAGCACCAGACCCAACCCGGCGAGGGTCAACGGCAGCGCCCCGATGAAGCTGAAGGGTTGGAACAGCATGCTCTTGGGATTCCGGACATAGGCCGCCACGCCCAGTCCTTCCAGCAGGCCGCCGACGATCAGGCCGAAGTAAATCAGCTTGCGGACGAACCCACTCTGGGTGGCCAGATCATGGAACACATTGCGGCGCAGGAAATACATGCCGAGCAGGAAGCAGGCCAGCAGATACCAGGCCACGTTGAGCCAGAAGGCCATGCTGTACGGCGCCAGTTCCACGAGCCGGTGCAGCACCATCGGACCGAAGCTGTTTCCCTGATAAACCTCTTCCTGGTACTGGAGACTGAGGTGCGCCTTGAACCACTGGATAAACGGCGGCATCGCGCTGGCACTGGCGAGGTCGGGTTCCTGGTCCGCTTCCGCTCCCGCCGCGTCCGGTGT
>JBGQLF010000980.1:0-4782 GCA_041499985.1 Gemmataceae bacterium | reverse complement strand
TGATGCCGATCTCGGCCGAGCCGCTCTGAATAAACTGGGCCGTTTGCGCTACATTATCGCCGCAAACTAGCCGCTGCTGAACCTGATCGTAGATTCCCAGGCTTTTCAGAGCAGCTTCGGCGGCGCGTCCGTAAGGCGCATGTCGAGGATTGGCAATGGCGATGTTCCGGACCGACGGATCGAGCAAGGTCCGGATACCGAGTTTTTCTACTTCGAGGCGGGAATCCCGAGGAACCCAAAGCACAAGGTGCCCGACGCCGTACAGGAATTCACTGCCCGGCTTTGCAAGTCCCTGCTGCGCCAGCAGGCGGGGATACTCCATGTCGGCCGAGAAAAACAGATCAAACGGAGCGCGGTTGTGCAGCTGGGCAAAGGAATTGCCCGACGATCCAAAGCTCACCGGGACCTGGATGTCGGGATGGCAGCGGTGCAATTCCGCCAGCACGTCCTCGAGCGCGAACCGCAGATCGGAAGCCGCAGCGACGCGTACCTCCCGCAGGTCCACTTCCCCGGGTGCAACCTGTGAGGCATGGAACCACCAGAGTCCTCCCACGAGAACGCCAACCGCGAGGCCCATTCCGACCACCATCACGATCCGCATGAAGGCCCTCCGCCTCAGCGAGCATAGAATAGGTTTTTCATCAGGTCGTTCTGCACCATGCTGGCCACATGGGCGTCGCAATACAAGACGTTGAACACTCCGCTGTGTCGTGGAGGATAATGCGTCTTGGGCGCGGCGGCGATATCGGTGGCGGTCTCCCGGCCATCGAACAACCAAGGGCCGCGCGGCGCCGCGGGGACCGAATAGGCGCAGCCAGGGGTTCGGCCGTGATCCCAGATGATCAGGATGTTGGAAGTGCCATTGCCGGTGCTGAGATCGTTCAGCGTCAAGCCGTTGGGGCCTCCGGTGACATAATTCATGCCGTAACTGACCTGGTAAGCTTGGCCGAAAGCGGCATTGGTGGAATCCAGTTCCAGGCCCTCGGGGCACTGGAAAACCTTCTGGTTCTGCTCGACGAACGGCCCGATCAATCCCTTGGGATAATCCGGGCGAGCCGCTTGGGTCGGCGTCGCGGGCGGCTTGTTGTCGTAGGCAGCCCACCAGACTTCATTGGGGCCGGTATAGGTCGTGGGACCGGTGCCGTTGGGTGTGCCGAGGCTTTCGCACAAGAGATCGACTTTGCCCTGAAAAACCCAATCCGGACACAGGCGGTAGCGCGGCAACGTGCCGTAGCTGTCGTGGTAGTTATGGATGGCCAGGCCGATCTGGTGCAAGTTGTTGGTGCACACCATGCGGTTGGCCGCCGCCCGCACTTTCTGCACCGCCGGCAAGAGCAGGCCGATCAGGACAGCAATAATGGCAATGACCACGAGCAGTTCGATCAAGGTGAAGCCACGGTGCCGTTGCATAGAATCCCTCCTGCATAGCGGCCCAGAGCGGTCAAGCAACCGAAGCACTATTCCGTTGAACTAGCATCCTGCCCAGGCTCCGACGCCAAAGGCGCCGTGGGCAGGGTTGAAAGGTCCTTCCCGGCTCGCTCCCGACCTGTCGGCCGAGGCGTGGCCTTGGTGCCCGGAGCTTCGGAAGCCCCCTCACACTCGAAGAGCTGGAAGGCGGCTGAAGTGGGACCGGCCGGCGGCAATTCCCGCGGCCGGTCTGCGGGCCGGGGCGTGGCCTTGGTGCCGGCCGGAGGGTCGCCGCCGTCGGCCTCGAAGAACTGGATTGGCGACGTACCCCGCGTCTCGGGGTTGGCTTGGTAAGAGATATGCTCGTTCATGTCGTCAAACGTCCCTCCAACTTCCTACTCCACTGTAACCCGCCCAAGCGGTAAAAGCAGCGCCGTTCCCGCCGCCCGATTGCATTTCCCGGCCGTGCTTCGCATAATGGCTCCATTCGGGGCCCCGCCTACTGCCCCGAGCATCCTTACGTTGAAGAGGAAAGATCATGCCGATACGATGTGCGCGTTCGTTGGTTGTCCTCGCCATCCTCTGCGGGTGTGCGTCCTCGCTCCAGGCCGGCTCATCCAACAGCCTCCTGGACGTCTCGCCCGACGGCACGCGCCTACTGGTCACCAATTCCGATAACGGCACAGTGACGGTGGTAGATGCCGCCGCCGGCAAGGCACTGCGCGAGATCCACGTCGGCGAGAAACCCGAAAGCGTCACCTGGATCGGCAATGGTCCCCTCGCGGCGGTCACAGTTTACCGCGCCGACCAGGTCGTGTTCTTCGACACTCAGGATGGCCATGTGATCAAGAAGCTTGCCGTGACCGCGGAGCCTTACGGAATCGTCGCCAACAAGGACGGCAGCCGAGCTTGGGTCACGCACGAATATCCCGGCCTGGTCAGCGAGCTCGACCTGCAAGCGCACACAGTCACGCGCACGTTTCCCGTGGGCGCGTTCGTCCGCGGCCTCGCCTTGAGTCCGGACGAGAGCCGGCTCTACGTCACGGAGTATTACACAGGCATCCTGCATGCCGTCGATCTCAAGACCGGGTCGGTGGTCGATTCCTGGAAAGGACACGCCACCGATAACCTCTGTCGGAATGTCGTCCTGCATCCGCGCCGGCCCAAGGCGTACCTATCGCACATCCGCTCCAAGATCGAAGTGGCCCACGGCAATGGGTCCATTTTCCCGCAACTGTCTATCTGCGACCTGGTGCCGCCAAACGGTTCCAAGCGGCGCAATTCGTTCGCTATGGATACCTACAACGGCGTCTATGTCGTGACCAATCCCTGGGAGGCGGCCCTATCGCCGGACGGCAAGCGCCTCTACACCATCTACGCCGGCACCAATGACATGAACATCTCCAGGGTGCTCGACGACAATTACCAGGAGATCGAGCCCGTCGGCCGGGCGGTGCGTGTCGGGCAGAATCCGCGCGCCGTGCGTGTCAGCCCCGACGGGCAGACCGTTTACATCTACAACGCTCTCGACTTCGCCGTCAGTGTCCATCAAGCCGACACCATGCGCCGGCTGGCGACGATTGCCGTGTGCGCTCCGCCCAAGACGCCGGAATGGGTACGCGGCAAGATCTTGTTCAATACCGCCCTGCCGCCGTTGACGAGCCGGCAGTGGATCGCCTGCTCCTCGTGCCATCCCGATGGCCACACGGATGGCCGAGTCTGGCAGAATCCCGAGGGGCTGCGCAAAACGACGGCCCTCTTCGGCATGGCGCACACGCACCCGCTGCACTGGTCGGCCGACCGCGACGAGGCCCAGGACTTCGAGTACACGATCCGCGGTCCGCTGATGCAGGGCCGAGGTTTGCTGCGCGACGCCATCAAACCGAAACGCGGCTCCGAGCCCGTCGAGCTGGAGGAACACCTGGCCGGACGCTCACCCGACCTCGACGCCCTGGCGATCTATTGCAACTCGTTCGAGTTCCGCCTGTCGCCGCACCTCCCGGCTCCAGGCAAGCTGTCGGCCGCGGCACAGCGTGGCCAACAGCTCTTTTTCAGCAAGGAAGTCGGCTGCGCCCGTTGCCACAGCGGCCCATATTACACCGACAGCAGCTTGCAGAAACCGTTCCAGCTGCACGACGTCGGCACCGGCAACGACGATCCGACAGAGAAAATGGGGCCGAAGTACGATACGCCGACGCTGCTGGGCGTATATCGCACGGCGCCATACCTGCACCACGGCAAGGCGAAGACGCTGCGCGACGTGCTGACGACCTGCAATGCGGAAGACAAGCACGGCAAGACGAGCCATTTGAAGGTGAGCGCGATCGATGATCTCGTTGAATTCCTCAAGGCGCTGCCCTACGAGACGCCGCCGAGCGAGACCCCGAATACGGTGAAGTATCGGGTGCCGCCAAAGAAGGAGTAACGGCCCAGGATTTCGACAAAGCAAGAGGCGTTCTCCCATGAATCCCGAATGGCGATCCCGCTATGAAACCGCCCGCACCGCTGCCCAGCAAGCTGGCCAGCTGGCATTGCGTTACTTCACGGGCGCGTTCACGGTCGAGTGGAAGCAGGACCAGACGCCGGTCACGGTAGCCGATCGTGAAGCCGAGCAGCTCTTGCGAGCGACGCTGCTGTGCCGGTTTCCCACCGACGGTTTCCTGGGCGAAGAATCCGGGGATGTGCCTGGTTCGTCGGGGTTTCGCTGGATCATCGATCCGATCGACGGCACGCGCAATTTCTTTCGCGGCATCCCGATTTGGGGCACCCTCGTTGGCCTGGAGTACAAAGGCGAACCAATTGCCGGCGTGGTCGAGGCACCGGCACTCGGCCATAGCTATCGCGCCCTACGCGGGGACGGCGCCTATCGCGGCGATCGGCGAATTCACGTCTCGAAAGTCGGCCAACTCGCCGACGCCACCGTGTTTTACACAAATCTGACCTGGTTCCAGCAAGCCGGCTGCCCGGAGAAATTCTTCGAGCTGTCGGCGCGAACGCAGGTTCAGCGTGGCTTCGGCGATTTTTGGGGGCACGTCCTCGTGGCGGAAGGCTGCGGCGAGTTGATGGTCGAACACGGCGTCCACATCTGGGATGTGGCCGCCCTCCAGCCGATTATCGAGGAAGCGGGCGGCCGCTTCACCGACTGGGAAGGCACGCCCACGATCCATCGGCCTGACGTCCTGACCAGC
The DNA here is from genome assembly GCA_041499985.1 of Gemmataceae bacterium. Taxonomy (GTDB): domain Bacteria; phylum Planctomycetota; class Planctomycetia; order Gemmatales; family Gemmataceae; genus JBGQLF01. Next base: position 187 of record JBGQLF010000980.1, on the reverse strand, counting down.
AACGGCCACGTGCATGATGAGATTTTACGGATGTTTCGCCCCGGCTAAGTTCGACTTCTGACCATTTCGGTGACTCAAGCAGCGGGAGCAAGGGCGTGGAGCAGCAGGGAGCGGAAGGGGCGCGCGAGTTTTGCAAAGGCCGCCTTGTACCCCGGGATGGCAAAAACCCATTCCAGCCACAGCCAAC
>JBGQLF010000979.1:0-4786 GCA_041499985.1 Gemmataceae bacterium | reverse complement strand
GGGATCATCCTGGGGCAGAGGTTTGAAGTCGAGCGTGCTGCGGCTACCCGTCAACGCGAGGATCTCCTGGGCGAATTGCAGGATCGTCACCTCATGTGGGTTGCCCAGGTTGACCGGCTCGTGGAAATCGGCTTGCAGCAGGCGGTAGATGCCATCGACGAGGTCGTCGACGTAACAGAAACTGCGCGTCTGCGAACCATCGCCGTAGATGGTCAACGGTTCGCCGCGCAGGGCCTGGCCCATGAAGTTGGGCAGGACGCGACCATCATCGAGACGCATGCGCGGGCCGTAGGTATTGAAGATTCGGACGATGTGACTATCGACACCATGAAAGCGGTGGTACGCCATGGTCATCGCTTCGGCGAAGCGTTTGGCCTCGTCATAAACGCCGCGGACGCCGATCGGGTTGACGTGGCCCCAATACTCTTCGCGCTGCGGGTGTTCCTGGGGGTCGCCGTAGACTTCGCTCGTGCTCGCCAGCAAGTAGCGGGCGCTTTTCAGCTTGGCCAGCCCGAGCGTGTTGTGCGTGCCCAGGGACCCAACCTTCAGCGTCGGAATCGGGTGCCGCAGGTAATCGACGGGGCTGGCCGGCGAGGCAAAGTGAAGGATGTTGTCCACGGACCCGTCGATCTCCAGCGGGAGAGAGATATCGTGGCTCCGGAAGGAAAACCGGCGGTTTGCTTGCAGCGCCGCGAGGTTGGCCGGGCTGCCGGTAATACAGTTATCGACGCAGAGGACTTCGTGGCCTTCCGCCAAGAAACGCTCGCATAAGTGCGAGCCCACGAAACCTGCCCCGCCCGTAATGACAGTCCGCACGATAAATCCCTCATAATGCCAACTACCCTTCCCCGAGTCCGGTTGACGCGGATCGGGATCGCCCTGCTGCAACTTAGCACATAATTCTGTGGCCCGGCCAGTGTAAACCCCGCGGGGAGCCAGGAGTGTCCGTTCCCGGAAGAAGCAGCCTCCTCCGCGAGCTAACGCTCCCGGCTCGCCACCGCGATGATTGGTCAGGAGCGGTTCTATGCTCCATACTTCGTTTACGCTGCGAGGGATGTTCCCTTTGGCAAGTACCTAGCTAAGCCGCGATTGAAATTCTGTTTGATCCGGCCTATGCTACCAGGGACTGGGAGTCTTTTCTTTGCCCAATGGTATGGGAATTGCTAACCCGAAGAGTCAACGGGTTGGCTGCCGGACCGTTAGAGGCTGTAGCAGAATGTGGGGGCAATTTTGCAACTTGCCAAATCGACCGGGCAAGTTGCAAACTTGCCCCCACATTTTGTCAGAGCCTTTTAGACGCAGCGGAGTTCCCTCCCGCATTCCCTGTGCCGCCTATTTTCGAGACGAGGTAGTGATGGCTGGCCGCTCCGTCCGCACGTTCACCGTTTTGCCCCATCTGCCCGAGCGCTTGCAAGCGTTGCAGAAACTGGCCTACAACCTGTGGTGGTGTTGGAACCACGAGGCCGTGGCGCTGTTCCGCCGCGTCAATGCCGACTTGTTCAACGCGGTCGAATACAGTCCGGTCAAGCTGCTGGGGGCCACCGAACAGAGCCGTTTGGAAGAGTTGCTGCACGACGACGGCTTCCTGGCCCACATGGATCGGGTCGAAGAGGGACTCAACCATTACATGACCAGCCCGACCTGGTTTCAGGAGACGTACGGGGACGACCACCCCTGCCGGGTGGCGTATTTCTCCATGGAGTTCGGCATCCATGAAAGCATTCCCATTTATTCCGGCGGTCTGGGCGTTCTGGCCGGCGATCATCTGAAGTCGGCCAGCGATCTCGGGGTCCCCCTGGTCGGCGTCGGGCTGATGTACCGCGAAGGCTACTTCCGGCAATACCTCAACGTGGACGGCTGGCAGCAGGAGCGCTATCCCGAGAACGACTTTTTCAACCTGCCACTTACTCCCGAGACGCGCAACGACAACAGCCCCTTGTTGATCAGCATTCCCTTCCCGGGCCGGGAAGTGTGGGCGCGGATCTGGCGCATTCAGGTAGGGCGCGTGCCGTTGTACTTGCTGGATACGAATATCCCCAAGAACAGTCCGGAAGACCGCCAGATCACCAGCCGATTGTATGGCGGCGACAACGACACGCGCATTCGCCAGGAGATCGTGCTCGGCATCGGGGGAATCCGAGCGCTGCGGGCGCTGGGCAAGGTGCCTACCATCTGCCACATGAACGAGGGTCACTCGGCGTTCTCGGGCCTGGAGCGGATCCGCACCTTGATGGAGGAAAACCGTCTCGATTTCGCGCAGGCCCGCGAGGCCGTGGCTGCCGGCACCTGCTTCACGACGCACACGCCCGTGCCCGCCGGCAACGATGTGTTTCCGGCGCAACTAGTGGATCATTACTTCTCGGGATACCTCCAGCAGCTGCGGATCGATCGCAACGAATTCCTCAGCCTGGGCCGGCAGAATCCACGCGATGACCATGAAGCCTTCTGCATGACCGTGCTGGCGATTCGCCTGGCCAACACGACCAACGGCGTCAGCAGATTGCATGGCCAGGTGTCACGTAAGATGTGGCACAGCATCTGGCCGGAGCTGCCGGAAACCGAGGTTCCGATCACGGCGATCACCAACGGCGTTCACACGCGCAGTTGGGTGTCGCCGGACATGATTCAGCTGTACGACCGTTATCTCGGCGTACAGTGGGAAGAACGGCCGGCCGACCACAGCATCTGGAAGCGCGTCGATCACATTCCCGACGCCGAGCTGTGGCGGACGCACGAGCGGCGCCGGGAACGGTTGGTAGCGTTTGCCCGCGGCCGGCTCAAGACGCAGCTCAAGAACCGGGGAGCGCCGCCGGCCGAGGTGGCCCGCGCTGAGGAAGTGCTGGATCCCGAGGCCTTGACGATCGGCTTTGCCCGGCGGTTCGCCACGTACAAGCGTGGGACGCTGATCTTCCGCAACCTGGAGCGCTTGACCGCCATCATCAACGACAAGGATCGGCCGATGCAGATCGTGTTCGCGGGCAAAGCGCATCCCCGCGATCATGGCGGCAAAGAGCTGATCGCCGAGATCTTGCACATCTCGCGCCGGCCCGAGTTCCGGCGCCGCGTCGTGTTCCTCGAAGACTATGACATGAACCTCGCCCGTTATCTGGTGCAGGGGGTAGACGTCTGGCTGAATAACCCGCGCCGGCCGTTGGAAGCATCAGGGACGAGCGGGATGAAGGTCTGCTGCAACGGGGGCCTCAACCTCAGTATTCTCGATGGCTGGTGGGTGGAAGGGTACGCCCAGGGGAACGGCTGGGCGATTGGTGCCGGCGAGGAGTATTCCGACCTCACGTATCAGGATGATGTCGAGAGCCGGGCGATTTATGACCTCCTGGAACAGGAGATTGTACCGCTATTCTACAACCGCGCTAGCGATGGTCTGCCGCGCGGTTGGCTGAGGGTGATGAAGCAGTCGATGAGCACCACGTGTGCAGTCTTTAATACCAACCGGATGGTGCAAGAGTACATTGAGAAGTGCTATTGGCCGTCGGCCCAGCGCTTCGACACCTTGGCCAAAGATAACCTGGCCAGGGCACGGGACCTGGCCCAATGGCGGCGGCGGCTGGCACAGTCCTGGCAGCAGATCCGGATTGAGGCGGTCGAGGCTAACGGTGCCGATCCCATGCATGTAGGGGCGCAGATGGAAGTCAAGGCGCGCGTCAACCTGGGCAACCTGTCCCCGGACGATGTCGAGGTTCAGCTCTTCCACGGGCTGGTGGATTCCTTCGGGGATATTGCCCATCCGGGTACAGTCCCCATGAGTCCCAATGGCATGCGCGACGGGAGTGTCTTGACGTTCAAGGGACACATTCCCTGCCGTTCGAGCGGTCAGCACGGCTTCGCGGTGCGGATCCTGCCGAAGCACAGCAATCTCGCCAATCCGTTCGAGCCTGGATTCGTGTGTTGGGGATGATGCAGGGTCCAGAGACCTGATTTCGAATCGTAGCCACAAGCGTCCTCGCTTGTGGGCTGTGGCAGCCCACAAGCGAGGACGCTTGTGGCTACGGTAAACAAGGCGAAATCAGGCGCGCTCTTTCATCCACTCGGGCAAGCTCTGCGCCAGCTCCTCCACGAATTTGCTCCGCGGCCATACCACATCGCAGCCCGCTTCGCGCGCGGTCCGAAGGGTCGCGGTATCGACATGCGAACCGTACGCAACCACGTAAGGCGCGGGTGAACCGAGCGCGTGGAGGTGCCGGATCAGGTCGGTAATCACCAATCCAGGATGCGACAAGTCGACGAGGACACACCGTGGCGTCTGCTGCCCGGCAAGGGCGTGGAGCATGTCCACGGATCGGGCGGGCCGCAGTGTCAAGCCCAGAGCGCGGGCCGTGCCGGTGATGCGGCTGGTGAAGATCAGATCATCGGATAAGAGGAGCCCCAAGGGCTCTACCACTTCGGACATGCTCCGCTCTCCCGTCGTGTCAAATGGCTTCCGGACCGCGCTCGCCGGTGCGAATGCGAATGCAATCCCCCAGGGGCAAGATAAAGATCTTGCCGTCGCCGATGCGGCCTTCCGGACCCGTACGGCCGGCCTCCATGATGGCGTTCACCGTGGGCTCGACGAAGTCCTCGTTGACGGCAATTTGAAGCTGCACCTTGCGGAGCAGGTTCACCGTCAGCTCATGGCCACGGTAGACTTCGGAGTGCCCCTTTTGGCGGCCGAAGCCCTGCACATCGACAATGGTCAGGCGAAACACTTCGACCTTGTTGAGCGCCTCTTTGACGGCTTCGAGCTTCGACGGCTGAATGATGGCAAGGATCAGCTTCATGGTCGGTAGCC
>JBGQLF010000978.1:0-4786 GCA_041499985.1 Gemmataceae bacterium | reverse complement strand
GGCTCTTGCCGATGCCTGCCTCGCCCCAGAGCACCGCCCCGATGCCGCGCTGAAGCGTGTAAGCTTCCTGGGCCAGGGTCGTCAGCCGCTCGAACGCCGCTTGATGGATGTTCTCCACGTCGATCGCCAGCGGAGCCGGACCGTTGACGCGATTGTCGGTGAAGGGATTGACCGCGGCCACCTGGGCGAAGAAATCGTCCAGGGGGAGGTTGCTGGGCTCGGCCAAAGGTGGCGCTGGATTCATGGCAGTTTCCGAGAAACGTAAAGTAATAGGGTTCCATCCTCGGTGATGGCCGCCTCTTGCTCCAGGGGGCGGAGGCCATGCCGGCCTTCGGCCGCGCTGAGCGTATAACGGCCGGCAAGGCGGAGTTGGCGCAGCTGTGCGTCAAACGTGGCCCGATCCACCGGCAGCGCCTGGCGCAGCTCGACGAGACTGACAAAATTATGTCCGCCGCCCTGCCGATCGAGCTGCTGAAACATCTGGTCAAAGAGCGATCCGAAATCGGCCGGTACGCTGGCTGCTGGCTCTTTGCTTGTCGCTTCCGGCAGTCGGCGGCCCGTGTGCAGATCTTGCAGCAGGAAGAGCTTTTTGGAATTCTTGATCAGCAGCCAGCCGACGGTCGACGGCAGCGACTCTTCCTCGATCTGCCGGACGAGGCTCTCCTGGAACGGCTTCTGGAGCTTGCTCGTGATTTTCGCTTTCAGCTCCGCGGCCGACGCTGCTTGATTGCTGGCGGTCCGGGTACACCGGAGCAGAAACTCCAGCAGCAGCGGGCTGGCGGCCAGGCGCGGCAGATCCTCGAGCAAGGCTACGGGTGCGTGCAGGTCTTTGCGGGCGACCACGGCATGTTGGCTGAAGGCTTTGCGTTGGGGATGCACCGCGGCCAGGATGCTCCGAGGCGTGGCGGTGGCATCGGCCTGGTGAGCGAGCTGCTCCAGGGTCAACGGCAAGGCGGCGCCGCGCTGCTTGTGTTGGCGCAACGTCTGCACCATCTTCTCCGCCAACTCGGCGATGGCATCCTTCTTCTTGGAAGGCATGGCACGCTCGCTTCCTGAAGCCGCATGGGAGTCACCTGTACCATAGCGGATGGCGGCGTGCTTTGCATGGGAAATCACCCATGCCGCTACGCCACAAAACCGCCATTATCCGTTGTCACTACCTCCATTGACCTTACGTCGTTTAGTACCAGTTCCCTTGGTTGGTCTTGCTCCTTGCTGTTACGTGAACCGTTACGTTTTACGCCCAAAACTGCCTCCTCGACGGCGTCGTCCACGTTGGCGTAGTAGTCCATGGTCATCTTGATGTCATGGTGGCGCATGAGCTTTTGAAGCACCTGGGCGGGCACCTTGCCGGCGTAGCGACAGCCAAAGCCCTTACGTAAAGAGTGCATGGATAGCTTCACGCCAGCACGTTTCGCCAGACGAAGGACTCGCCCGGAAAGCGTTCCTGTCGTGATCGGCAGTCCGTTCTTCTTGACGAAGTGAAACAGGTTCTTGCCACGGTCGGGCAGCTGTTCCAGTACCTGGCGCAGGAGGGGGTCAAGCGGCACCCAGGCATCCTCTTTGCTTTTGCCGAACGCAGCGGGAATCACGACGCGATTGCGAGCCCAGTCGATGTACGGAGCCTCCTCGGTGGCGTAGCGCTCCAGCAGGGCCGCCTCGGAAAGCCTTAACCCAGCCAGCCAACCGCAGAACAGGTATGCACTCATCTGGTCGTCCGGCGACTTGGCAACCAGTCGCTCGAAGGACTCGACCGGAATCGGCTGTGGCTTTCGCTTCAGAACCTGAATTCTCGGGAACCTGGGACACTTAGCGATCAGATCCTGTTCTTCGGCCCAACGGAGCGCTGTTCGTAGGAATTGCAGCCGGTTCTTGATGCTGCTTGTGGCCATGCCACTTTTGGGCTTCTTCATGTTGTGCTTCCTCATCTCGGCAGCAAATACCGATACGGTTCGCTGGCTGATGGAAGATAGCCGGCTTGGGTGGCACAGTTCCTCGAACGAGTCGAAGGTGTTCTGATAGAACCTCTGTGTATTCGGCCGCAATGCCGAGACGTACTCGTTCTCGAACAGCTCGCGGAATCGCTCCCAGCCCATGTTGCTGCCGCCCGCATACTTTCCGTGGCTTAGCTCGTACTCCAGGTCTGCCCTGAGCTTCTCGGCTTCGCCGCGATCGTCCGTCCCGGCAGTCCGACTCTTCCGCCCTCCGGTCTCCGGGTCGTGCCACTGCAAGACCAGGTTACTTCGGTCCTGAAACTCCTGGACCCAGACAGTCACACGTTTGTCACTCATTGCGAATCCTTTCAGCCCCTTCCAAGCTGTCCGGAACCCTAGCCTTTGCAAAAACACTACATCATTCCTGCACTCGTCACATCGTCACAACACTTAAATCCTTTAGCAGCAATGACTTTTGTGACGAGTTGCCAGTTTCGTCGAAATTCGTCACATCGTCACAAGCCGCAGGGGCTGTAGCTCACCGCTCCTTCCGCGGCCGCCCGCGGGGCTTCTCCGGCTCGGCCTGGGCCACGCAATCAGCGAACGCTTCGCAGGACACGCCTAGGGCACGGGCCAGGCGAAAGATCACGTCCCAATACGGTTCACGGTGGGCTTGCTCATAGCCACGCAGAGACGGCAAAGGCACGCCGCTTTTATTGGCCAGTTCGGGCTGTGACATCATCGCTTTATGCCGCAGTTCTTTCAGTCTTTCAGCAAACGTGGGCATGCATCGTCCTCCGCTAATGTCTCAGTTGCGGCCTATAGTAATCATGATGACTCAGTCTGTCAAGCTGATTGTGAGATTTCCAGAAAAACTCAACAATTCCGTAATAATCATCTTGACAGACTACGCACGTTTGATTACTATACCCTTCATGTGACGGCCAGAGAATGCGAGGCAAAGAAGTGGGGCCAGCGGTGTTGACACCACCCTGGCCCCTGGTCCGAACCTTCAAGAGAGGTCCGAACGATGGCCACCGTACCCAACCGCGATCCGTACGTCCACGCCGATTCGCCCGACAACTTCCAGCTCGAAGGCGGCTTCGTCCGCCAGCCACGCCCCATCAGCGCAGCCGAGAGTCAGCTGCATCAGCCCGGGGCCAAGGAATTCTGGGTCGAATATTATCACCGCAACTTCCGCGGCGGCCGTCTGCTGGCCGGTCCCTACAGCGAGCGCCGCTTCGCCCTGGCCAGGGCCACGGAGCTGCTAGCCGAGACCGACTACAGCTACGAGGTCAGCCGCGTCAGCGTCCTGACGTTTGTGAAGGGCGGTGCAGCGTGAACACGGAACTCTACTGCCAACTCGCCGCCCCCTTTGCCCCCGACGATGTGAAGTGGAAGCCGCAGGCCATCTCCGGCCAGCGCTGCCTGGCCATCGCCTACGTGAACGCCAGAGCCATCATGGACCGGCTCGACGAGGTCCTGACGCCGGCCGGCTGGCAAGACGAATACTCCGTCCTGGCTGACGGCAGCGTGATGTGCAAGCTGTCGGTCCGCCTCGGTGACGATTGGATCACCAAGGCCGACGTCGGCAGCCAGAGCGAACAGCCCGACGAGGGGGACCGCATGAAAGCCGGGTTCAGCGATGCTCTGAAGCGTGCTGCGGTCAAGCTGGGGGTCGGCCGCTACCTGTACCGGCTGCCCTCGACGTGGGTGGAGTATGACCCACAAAAGCGGGCGATGAAGCATGCTCCCAAGCTGCCCGACTGGGCCTTGCCAGGCAACAAACCGGCCATTGCTACCAATGCCCTCACTCGCCCCTCCGAGCCGGCGATCGGCGCCGGGACCCCCAGCAAGCCCATTGCTACCAATGCCGTCCTCCACGCCGCCGACCTGGCCGACGACGAGGACCGCCGCATCAATGCCGACGAGGAAAAGCAGCTGGTGCAGCTGCTCAAGAGCACGCAGGCCAACGTGGACCGGTTCATGAAGCACTTCGGCATCCGCTCCGTCGGCTCCCTGCCCGCCCGGAACCTGCCCGAAGCCCTGGAAATGCTGCGTAGGAAGGCCGCAGCCGGCTCCGGTGGCTCTGCGGCCACTTCGCAAGCTCCGAAGGCCCCAGCGAACGGCGTAGCCACGCCAAAGGGCACTGGGAAAGGCGGTGCCACGTGATTTCCCAGCTCGACAGCACCGTTATTCTCGTCTGTCCGGCCGCATTACCCGACCATGAACTCACTCGTGAGATGCTAAACCGCTTCTACGTGGTGCTCCCGCCAGCGATGAAGCCGAGGGCGGTCCAGACGCCGCCGGAGAAAGGAGACCGGCCATGAGCGAACCCACTTTGACCATCGGCCAGCTGCTCGACCTCTACTTGGCGAATTGCCAGACCCAGGTCAGCGACCGCCACCGGGTGATGCGGCAGGAAACCTGCCAGCTCTTCGCCAAGCAGTTTGGCCAGCTCACCCCGAAGGAACTGAAGGCGTTCCACATGCTGGAATTTGTCAAGGCTCATCCACAGTGGAAATCGAACTGGACCATCCAGCGCAACATCAGCGTCATCCAGTGTGCGTTCAACTGGTTGGTGCTCATGGACTACCTGGCTAAGAACCCGTTCAAAGGTCTTTCCTGGCATCGTGGCAAGCGCGGTCAGGCCATGACCGAGGATCACTTCGTCAAGCTGGTGCGCCACACCACGGCACCGTTTCGCCGGTTGCTCTATTTCGTCGCCTGGGTTGGCTGCCGGCCCTGCGAAGCGAGCAACCTCGAGTGGCGGCATATTGACTGGGACCGCGGCGTGGCTGTCTTGAAGGAGCACAAGACGGAGCACGTGGATGGCAAGCCCCGCATCCTCT
>JBGQLF010000977.1:0-4786 GCA_041499985.1 Gemmataceae bacterium | reverse complement strand
GGCGCCGGGGCTGAGCCTGGGTGGCCCCTGGAACGGGCTCGGTCTGCGCGGCAATGCCAGTGCACCAGTCCGGTTGACCGATGTGGCGGTCCCGATCGCGCATCGGCTCAGCGACGAGGGAAACGGCTTCCGTAGCATGCTGGAAGTGGTGCTGCCCTGGTTCCAGCTCGGCAGCGCTGCCGTGTCCGTGGGGATTGCCCGCGCCGCCACGGAGGGGATCCGGCAGCACCTCCTGGCCTCGAAGCTCGAGCACCTGGGCCAGGCGTTGGCCTCGCTGATGAACCTGCGCGCTCGGCTGGCGCAGATGCAAATCGCCGTGGACACCCAGCTGGCGTTTCTGGAGCATGTGGCCAGCCAGATGGAGACGCCGGGTCCAACCACCTTGCTGGCCGTGCTCGAGAGCAAGGCAGCCGCCGCCGAGGCGGCCCTTGAGGTCACGGATCTGGCCATGCGTACCGGCGGGGGTGCTTCCTTCAGCCGTCACCTGAGCGTGGAGCGCAACTTTCGCGACGCCCGAGCCAGCTCGATCATGGCCCCGACGACCGATGTCCTATACGATTTCATTGCCAAGACGCTCCTGGACATGCCTCTGTTCTGAGGTTCTGCGATGGACAAACCGATCCTGGTTGGGGCCGTGGCCTATGACCCGCGTGTCGTCCCGATCTGGGAAGGCATGCGCGAATACTTCCGCGAGGTCGGCCCACCCATGGACTACGTGCTGTTTTCCAACTATGACCGACAGGTCCAGGCGCTGCTGGCACAACAGATCGACATCGCCTGGAACACCAATCTCGCCTGGGTCAAGGTGCAGCGCCGCACGAACGGCACTTGCCGGGCGCTGGCCCTGCGCGATGTCGATGCGGCGTTCACCACCCTCTTCGTCGCCCGGACGGACAGCGGCATCGGGTCGCTGGCCGACCTGCGGGGCAAACGCGTGGCCCTGGGCTCGGCCGATTCCGCTCAGGCAGCCATCTTACCTATTCACTATCTCCAGCAAGTTGGAATCGATCCCGAGCGGGATTGCCAGCTCCTGCGGTTCGACCTCGATGTGGGCAAGCATGGCGATACAGGGACCAGCGAGCTGGAAGTCCTGAGGGCTCTTCGGGAAAAGCGCGCGGATGCTGGCGCCCTGGGGGACATCACCTGGATTCGCCAGGTGGCGGAGGGGCGAATCGAGACAGGACAGATCCGGCCGATCTGGACCTCGCCCGGTTATTGCCGCTGCAATTTCACGGTCCTGGCCGACTTCCCCGCGGACCTGGGCCGGCGCTGGACCGAAGCCTTGTGCGCCATGCACTACGACAACCCGCGTTGGCGGGAGCTGATGGACCTGGAAGGGCTGAAACGTTGGATCAAGGCCGATCCCACCCTGCTGCAAGGCTACCGCGTGTTGTTCGAAGCCGTCGAGCACCAGGGCCTGGCCCGCCACTGGGAGTTTTGAGCCGCTCTTATGACTATACCTTCTGTTCCCGAACCGGTGATCCATGTCGACGCCGGGTGGCACGCCCTGAGTCTTCGAAGGGCGTGGGTTGCGGAAGACACGCCCTTCGAAGACTCAGGGCGTGCCACCCAGGTTTGAACCATGCTACCTTCTGTTCCCGAACCGGTGATCTATGTCGATGGCGGCGCGCTGGGCCTGGGCACCGGCTTGCTGATGCTGCTCCGCGAAGCGCTGGACCCGCTGCCGGCCGGCGCCGTTGTGGCGGTCCGCACCACGGATCCCGGCGTCGCCCACGATCTCCCGGCGTGGTGCCGGATGATGGCGCACACCTACCTGGGAGCCGAATCCTTGCCCGAGGGCATGACGTACTCGTTTCGCCGGGGCGAGTTTCGCGCGGTCGCGGCGGACCAGCAGCCGGATTGGGGCATTCGCCTGCCTTTGCGGAAGGGCCAGGAGCTGCACACCCGAGACTGGATGGTCGGCCGGGTCGCCCAGGTTCCGGAAGTGGCGCCGACCACGACCGGCTTTGCTCCGCGCGGAGCCGTGGTCGAGGAAGGAGCCCCAGCCTTTGACTTCACCATCAACACCCGCGCCGCCGTCTGGGCCAGCGAAGTATTCGACCTGTACGAGCAGGCCACGGCCAATCAGTGGGATGCTTCCCGGGATATTCCCTGGCACCTCCTCCAGCCGCTGCCCGTGCCCGTGGAGCGGGCGGTTTGCCAGCTCATGACCTTCCTGACGGAGAACGAGTACTCGGCCCTGTACGTGCCGGCCAAATTCATCCCGCGCATCAACCCGCAGTTCAGCGAAGTGGTCTTGTTCCTCAGCACCCAGATGATGGACGAGGCCCGTCATATTGAAGTGTTCACCAAGCGGGCGCTGGCCAACGGCGGCGGCCTGCAATACTCGGCCGCTTCGACCCAGCTGAGCTTGAAGACACTGTTCGATCAGCACGATTTTACCAGTGCCTCGTTCCTGCTCTCGGTCCTGGGTGAGGGCACCTTCCTGGATCTGCTGCGCTTCCTGGAGATCCATGCCCCCGATCCGGTTACGGCCGAGATCTGCCGCCGAGCCCGCGCCGACGAGACCCGCCACGTCCACTTCGGCATGGCCCATGTGCGCTATTACCTGACCCAGGATCCGGGTCATTACGAGGAGCTGCGCGCGGCGGTGCGCCAGCGGGCGGCTTTCATGAGCGCGATCACCGAAGTCAGTCCGCGTGTCCAGGAAGCACTGGCCATTCTCGCTGCGGGAGGCCTCGATCCGCACCGGCTGGGCGATGGAATTCACTCCGTCCGCGCGCTGCTGGAGGAAATGCACGTCCACCGTCTCCAGCGCTTGCAGGCAGCCGGGTTCACGCCCGAGCAGGCCGACGAGATGTCGCGGCTGCACACGCCCAACTTCATGTAGCTCTCTCCCCTCTGCCGGGAGCGTGGAGCAAGCACCGGCGCCTCGAAGCAGCACCTCGTGTCCGACCAACGCTGTCAAGAAACTCTTGACATTTGTTCGCATCTATGCGAACAACAAGTCGGGAGGAATCCTGAAGATGCCGAAGAAAAAGAAACCCATAACCGATGCCGTTGAGATCCTGCACCGCCGTTATTTCGAGGGCAAGCCGGAAATGCTCGCCCTCCTTGAGGAGGAACGCGCTAATGATGAAATCGCTCGCAAGATCTACGGGCTGCGGACCAAAGCCGGCTTGACGCAGCGCCAGCTCGCTCAGCGCGTGGGCACCACGGCTTCTGTGATCTGCCGTCTGGAAGACGCCGACTACGAAGGGCATTCGCTGGCCATGCTCCGGCGCATCGCCGCGGCCCTCGGCAAGCGCGTCGAAATCCGCTTTATGCCCATCCAGACCAAGGCCGCCCCTGCTAGTCAGGGAACCAGGAAAAAAAGCGGCACGCTTGTGTAACAGGAAAGCTAAGATGACCAAGAAAAGGAAACCGACAACGGATGCCGTTGAAATCCTGCACCGCCGTTATTACGAAGGCAGACCGGAACGACTCGCGGCTCTGGAGGAGGAGCGCGCCAACGATGAAATCGCTCGCAAGCTCTACGAACTGCGCACACAAGCCGGGCTGACCCAGCGTCAGTTGGCCCGGCGCGTGGGCACGACGGCTTCGGTGATCTGCCGCCTGGAGGACGCCGACTACGAAGGACATTCGCTGGCCATGCTCCGGCGCATCGCCGCGGCCCTCGGCAAGCGCGTCGAAATCCGCTTCATGCCCATCCAAGCCAAGGCCGCTCCGGCGAGACAGCGAACCAGGAAAAGAAACGACGCTCTTGTGTAAGACCCGAGGAAGGGGATATTCAAGGTTTTTCAGCGAAAACCTTGAATGTCCCTTTTCTCGATATTCTTTCGTTGCATTCTATTGTAACAGCCAGCCTCCACCAAGCTTGGCAGGGGTGCCGGTTCGCCGCGTTGGCCCCCTTGCGGTCACGGCTTCTCCAGCAGCGGTGTGTCGTCGTAGATCGTCACCGTGCCGCCCTCCGTGCCGCTGGCCAGCCGGTGGCCGTCGGGGCTGAAGGCGACGCCGCCACCGCCTGGGATGGTGAGCAGTTCTGAGCCGGTCTCTGTATCCCAGACCTTGACGGTCTTGTCGGCCGAAGCGGTCGCCAGACGCTTGCCGTCCGGACTGAAGGCCACGTACTCCACCCAAGCGGCGTGTCCCTTGAGCGACAACAGTTCCCGACCCGTCTCGGCATCCCACACCTGAGAACCGCTGGCCAGGCGTTTGCCGTCCGGGCTGAACGCCACGCTGTGGGTGTCACCGCCCTTGAAGGAGAGGAGTTCCTGGCCCGTCTGGGCATCCCATACCTTCACCCAACGATCTTGCTGGTAGCGATTGGTATAGCCAGCGAGCCGTTTGCCATCCGGGCTGAAGGCCACGGCGTACACATGGGCGGGATCCTTGACCGTCAGCAGCTCCTGACCCGTTTGTGCATCCCAAATCTTCACTTCGCCAGGGCCTACCATTGTTAGTCTCCTTACACCTCCACAACTCGCCAGGCGTTTGCCGTCCGGGCTGAAGGCCACGTCCATGACCCATTCGTGCCCCTTGAGGGAGAGGAGTTCCTGGCCGGTCTGCGCCTCCCACACTTTCACCTCATCCCGCACCCTCGACTCCCTTCCGCCGAGGCTGGCCAGGCGTTTGCCGTCCGGGCTGAAGGCCACTCTGTCACGAGCGCCCTTAAAGGTCAGGAGTTCCTGGCCGGTCTGCGCATCCCACACCTTCACCGTGTGGTCATACGAAGCACTGGCCAGACGTTTGCCGTCGGGGCTGTAGGCCACGCTCTCGACAGTGCCGGTGTGCCCCTTTAAGGAGAGGAGTTCCTGGCCGGTCT
>JBGQLF010000976.1:0-4799 GCA_041499985.1 Gemmataceae bacterium | reverse complement strand
CCGAGGGCATCCCCAAAATCACCGACTTCGGCCTGGCCAAATTCCTGGCTACGGGAGAGGCACCGGCGGCGGCGGGTGTCCAGGTCGCGGCGGGTACCGTGACCGGGGCTATCCTGGGCACGCCCAGCTACATGGCGCCGGAACAGGCTTCTGGCCAGACACACGCCATCGGACCGGCGACGGATGTCTATGCGCTCGGAGCCATTTTGTACGAAACCCTCACGGGTCGACCGCCCTTCAGAGCGGCAGGGGTCTGGGACACACTGGCTCAGGTGCGGACGCAGGATCCCGTCTCGCCGCGCCAGCTTCAGCCGAACGTGCCGCGCGACCTGGAAACGATCTGCCTCAAATGTCTTCAGAAGGAGTCGCACAAGCGCTACCTCCGCGCCGATGCCCTGGCGGAAGATTTGCGCCGCTTCCACCAGGGTGAACCGATCCTGGCCCGCCCGGTCGGCGCCTGGGAACGGGGCGTGAAATGGGCCCGGCGACGGCCGACGACAGCGGCACTCCTCGGCGTCAGCGTCCTGGCGGCCGTGGCGTTGCTCGTGGGCGGGATCTGGTCGAACGCGGTTCTGCGAGCGGCGGCCGAGCGCGAACGGCAGCTCGCCGGAGAAGCGAAGGAGCAAGAAGAGGCCGCTCGCAAAGGCTGGGCGGAAGCCGAGGCGCAACAGCAGCAGGCGGAAGCAAGCTTCCAGGCTCTGCGCGGCGCGGTGGATCAATACTACACGCACGTGAGCGAGGAGGAGTTGCTCAACCAGCCTGGTCTGCACCCGCTGCGGAAAAAGCTGTTGCAAACAGCGGCCGGGTTTTACGAGCGGTTCGTGACGGATCATGCCAACGATCCGCGCTTGCAGGCCGAGCGGGGACGAGCCCTCTGGCGGCTCGGCGAGATCACGCGCCAGATCGACACGCCGGCGAAGGCGCTCGGTTATTATCAACAGGCTCAGGAAGTCTTTGCCCGGCTGGTTCAGGAGCAGCCGCACCTTCCCCAATACCAGGTGGACCTGGCCGGGCTGTTGCAAAACCTGGGCAATGCCTATCACATGAGCGGCCAGCCGGTTCATGCCGAGACCGCTTCTCTGAAGGCTCGCAGCGTGCGCCAACGGCTCGTGGACGAATATCCCCAGGATGCGCACTTGCAACGCGAGCTAGCCAAGAGCCAGCATAACCTGGCCACCTTTTATCAACAAACCAGTCGCGAAATCTCCCGCGCCGAGACCGCTTATCGCCAAGCCCTTGCGCTGCGCGAGCAATTGGCCCAGACGCATCCGGACGAGCCGGACTATGCGCATGACCTGGCCCAGACGCTGGATAATCTGGGAGCGCTGTACCGTTCCAGCAGTCGGCTGTCCCAGGCTCTGGCGGCGCATCAGCGCGCTGTGCAGATCGAGGAAGAACTGGTAGCCGAATACCCGCAGGTGGCGGACTACACCAGTGCCCTGGGTGCAGGTCACAACAACCTGGGGCTCGCCTACCAGCGGGTTCTCTGGCAAAAGAGCAAAGCCGAGCCGGCATTCCGCCGCGCCTTGGAACTGTTCGAAGCTTTGGCGCGAGACAACCCCGCCGTCCCGCACTACCAGCATCAGCTCGCCAAGACCCAGATCAATCGGGGTCTGTTCGAGCAGGACCAGGGGCAAGCGGCACAGGCGGAGATCGCGTTCCGCCAGGCGGTGGCAATCTGGGAACGGCTGACGCGTGACTTCCCCTCAAACACGGAATACGCACTTTGCCTAGGCGCCGGCTACGGCAACCAGGGACGGCTCTTGAGTCAGGCGCGGAACCACCAAGCTGCGGTGGAACGCTACCGCAGGGCCGTGACCATCCTGGAGACGGTGTTTCGGCAGGAGCCGTGGCGCCACGAGGCCAAGACCTTCCTGTGTAATGCGCACGAGGGTCTGGCCACATCCTCCATGTTTTTGGGGCAGAATGTCGAGGCCGTCCGTTCCTGGGATCGGGCTCTCGAGCTGGACGAGCGCGCAGTGCATCGCCAACTGGCGTTGCCCCCACGAGCCGAAGCGCTGGCCCGGGCTGGCGAGCATGCCCGCGCAACGGCGGAGGCCAAGGAACTCGCCAAGAAAAGCTGGCTGACAGACCGCGATCGGTTCAACTTGGTTTGCAATTATGCCCTCTCTCGGGCTACTGTCCTCGGGGAGGCGCAGATTGCTCCTGCGGAGCGCCAACGGCTGGCAGAGGATTACACGACGCACGCGCTGGATCTCCTGGCGAAGCTTCAGGCAGCCGGCTATTTCAAGGATCGGCGCCACCTCGACGAGCTGGACAGCCATCCGGATTTGCCGCCGCTGCGCTCCCTTCCCTCCTATCGTGCCTGGCGTTTGCAGCTTGGGCCCGTTCCGATCATGTGGCCGATGCCCTTGCTGCCTTGACGGATAGCAGCGCTCGCTGGCGTGAATCCTTTTGCTGCCCTCTCCACCGAGCCGTACAATGCAGAGCCGTACAGTCACGGTTACCGATCGCGAGTATTCGCGTTCCGCCGGCGCCTCGGGGAACAGGAGCTGCAACCATGAGCGAGCCTTCGCATGGGAACGAGGGGGCGCTGCCGTTGTCGGCGGCCCGACGCGTGGATGCGGTCTGTTACCGGTTCGAGTTGGCCTGGAAAGCGGCCACAGCACCCAACCAGCGGCCGTGCCTCGCGGACTACGTGAGTGACTCGCCCGAGCCCGAACGAGCCGCCCTCCTGTCGAACCTCATCGCTGTCGATATCGCGTACCGGCGCCAGGCAGGCGAGGACCCCAAAGAGGAGGACTATCGGCAGTACTTCGCTTCGTTGGACCAAGTGCAGGCTGCCCGGACCATCAACGTGCCACCGGTTGGCGCGGCGCCGAAGGGAGACCAGCCGCTGCCACAACCAGCACTCGCTCCGCGGGCGACGCGCATCCGCTGTCCCCACTGGCATAACCCGATTCAGATCATTGACGACCGCGCCGAAGACGTGCTGTGTCCTGGCTGCGGCAGCTCCTTCCGATTACGCGATGCCCGGCACACCACCACGCAGGGGCGCATGCGGCCCCTGGGAAAGTTCGAGCTCCTGGAACGGGTCGGGGTGGGCGCCTTCGGCGCGGTTTGGCGAGCCCGCGATACCCAGCTGGACCGGATCGTGGCCTTGAAAATCCCCCATGCTGGTTCCCTCACGGAGCCGGAGGATCTCGAACGATTTGCGCGCGAGGCGCGAATGGCCGCCCAGCTGCGGCATCCGGGCATCGTCACGGTCCACGAGGTGCAGATGCTGGAAGGACGTCCGGCGATCGTGTCGGATTTCATTGACGGGGTGCCCCTCAAGGACCTGATGGAAGTCCGCAAGCTGACTTTCGGCGAGACGGCAGCTTTGATCGCGGAAGTGGCAGACGCGCTCGACTATGCCCATGGCAAAGGGTTGGTGCATCGGGACATCAAGCCAGCCAACATTATGATCGAGTCGTCCAATCTTCGGGAAGCGGCGGATCCGCTTTCGAGCGGCGTGGGCAAACCGCTTGTCATGGATTTCGGTCTGGCGCTGCGGGAGCAAGCGGAGGTGACCTTGACGCTGGAAGGCCACATTATCGGCACGCCGGCCTACATGAGTCCGGAGCAGGCGTCTGGCAAGGGTCACCAAGCGGATCGGCGCAGTAGTGATGTGTACAGCCTGGGCGTGATCCTCTATGAACTGCTGACGGGTGAGCTGCCCTTTCGTGGCTCGAAGGTGATGCTCTTACACCAGGTGCGCTGGGAAGACCCGCGGCCGCCGCGGCGCGTGAACGACAAAATTCCCCGGGACCTGGAAACGATCTGCCTGAAGTGCCTGGAGAAGGCCCCGGACCGGCGTTATGGCACGGCGGCGGAGCTGGCCGCAGAGTTGCGACGCTTCCTGGAAGGTAAGCCGATTCTGGTCCGGCCGGTGGGTAGGGTGGAGTTGGGCTGGCGCTGGTGCCGGCGCAACTCCATGGTGGCGGGTTTGGCGTCGGGGGTGTTGCTGCTCTTGGCGCTAGTGGCAGTGGTTGCCTCTGTTGGCTACGTGCGCGAGGCCGAGCAGCGACTGGAGGCGGAACGCCAAGGGGAGTTGGCACGTGCCGCCGAAAGCAAGGCCCTTAGTGCCGAAACCAAGGCACGCGACGAGGCGGAGACGGCGACTCGCATGGCCACGGATGAGCGCCGCGCGCGCCAAGCAGCCCGGCAGAACTTGTATGTAGCCAACTTGCGGCTGGCGCAGCAGGCCTGGGAAGCAAACCTCGTCGACCACATGTTGCAATTGCTGGAGGAGGCGGACCGCCGCCAGCCGGGAGATGAGGACCTGCGGGGGTTTGAATGGCACTACCTATGGCAGCAGGGACATCCCGAGGTGCAGACGTTAAGGGGACATGGGGATGAATTGATCGACGTAGCCTTCAGTTCCGATGGCCAGCGCCTCGCTTCTGCCAGTCGCGATGGGACGGTGAAACTCTGGGAGGTGGCTAGCGGCCAGGAACTTCGCACCCTCGAGGGGGATGGGAACTGGGGCCGCAACGCGGCCTTCAACGTGGCCTTCAGTTCCGATGGCCAGCGCCTCGCTTCTGCCAGTCGCGATGGAACGGTGAAACTCTGGGAGGTGGCCAGCGGCAAGGTACTCCGCACCCTCAAGGGACATCCCCAAGCAGTCATCAACGTGGCCTTCAGTCCCGACAGCCGGCGCCTGGCCTCCGCCAGCAATGACCGGACGGTGAAACTGTGGGAGGTGGCCACAGGCCAAGAACTCCGCTCCCTCCAGGGGCATAGCGGATAAGTGCTGACGGTGGGCTATAGTCCCTATGGACAGCGAATTGAATCTG
>JBGQLF010000975.1:0-4808 GCA_041499985.1 Gemmataceae bacterium | reverse complement strand
GAACAGACAGAGCAAGCCGGCCAAATCGATAGTCTGTCCCGAGGCGTTAAAGACGTAGCTGCCACCGGGTGGTGCCAAACCCACCCGGAAGGGTGGCCGAGCGCGGTCCAGGTCTACGACGCTGATTGGCAAGCCGCTGTGCAAGGAGACCACATTGCAGGCGTCGACGGCGACATTGATCGAGGCCAGTCGGCCCTCGGTGACGGCCTTGAGGAGGTATTCCGAAGCAGGCTTGCTTCGCCCCGTCGGCTTGAAACCGCCGTGACGCAGAAGTTGCCGGACCGTCTCGCGGACGCCATCATCGCTGCGCAGAGGCGCCGGCGCCTCCAGAGCCAGGAGGGCTTGCAGTTCGGGGGGCGAAGGCATCTCGCCGAGTGCATGGAGAAAGAAGGTCTCAAAGGCGCACAAATTCAGGAGCGGATGAGGGTCTATAGTGAGCATACAGTTGTTATAATGCAATGATCGTAACTGTCCTACCTTCAATGAATCTGAACCGCTCCCGGTTCCCCCTCCTGCCCCTCGATCACAATATCGCGTTCCACGAACTGGCGGATCACCTCCACATTCGTCCCCAGATGCGATGTCACCTGCGCCACGCTGAAATAGGACGGCCCATCCGCCAGCGCCAACGGCAGCACGAGCTGATCCGCGCTGTGGGCATCCACTGCCGCAGGTGCCGCACCAAGGTAAGCGACAACTTGCTCCACCGCCTCGTCGGCGACGCGCTCGGCCGGTTTGCCCCGGGCTCCCAGACCGAAGAACAGCGTCGGCACGGGTTTGGAATCCAGTTCAACAGCCAAGACCGTTCCCGGACCGTTGTCCCAGCTTTCCGGACGGATATCCACCTCCAGCCCCAGTTGCTGCAATCGTGTCACGGCCCGTCGTTCCTGCCGCCGGGCGATTTCCGCTGGCAGATTCGCGACAGCACTGATGCCCGTCGCCGTCTTCACGGCGCCGCGCTCGGGGAACTGGAGTCCCTGCAAGCGCGCACAAGGTTGGATGGTCACCTCCACCACGCCCCCGCCGCGCGGATAGAAGCCTGGCCGGCGCATCCTCAGATGAACGTGCAGCCCAAGCAATTCCAGGTACGGCCGCCACGTGATGTCCAGGAAATGAAAGCAGGGACTGGTCGTGACATGCGTACCGCCCATCAGGGTGAGTTGGCTCGGCAAGGAGGTGCCCAACGCCAACGGCAGGTAGAGCGCGTGCAACACCAAGCCCGTGGCGCCGGCGGTGCCGATGGCAAACTGATATTTGCCCGGAATCACTGTGCCAGGCTCGAAAACCAAATCGGTGCTGCCCAACGCAGCACCGCGAACCTCGGCCTGTCCAATGGTCGCGGCGGCCTGCACGCTCATCAGATGCTGAGGCTGCAATCCCGGCTTGGACCGCTTGGCACGCACATTCCGCAGGTGAAAGGGCTGTTGTGTCAGCAGGGACAGGGCCAGGCTGGTGCGCAGAATCTGTCCGCCGCCTTCGCCCGCCGCGCCGTCGAGTTCCACCACCGCGCTGCTCATACTCTTATGAGAGCATAGGCGGGCCCAAAGTTCAGGGGCAAAACAAGCTTCAGGGGGCACTGGCCCGCGCCGACGTCCAGGCGGCTTGCAGCGCCAGAGGCGGCACCTTGCTGGGAGTCGGCTCCTCTTCACCTACCGCAAAACTGGCGTCGGGCCCCATGCCCTGGATTTGCCGGCTGGTGCGGATCACCAGTAAGCGCTGGACAGGTACCGGCTCATCGCGCCGCACAAACCACTGGTAGCCGAGCGACTCTGGCCGATCGATCCTGCCCCCCACGACGACATACTCGTTGGGGGCCAAGGTCACTTCCCAGCTCAGGGAGGAGTACGACTCGGTCCGAGGCTCGAAGCGCAGCACATACCCGGAGCGGTCGGCCACGGGCACGGTCTCGGGAACTGCTTCGCCGTGGCGAATCTGCGGGGTAAACCGCAGGCGGGTCTTGCCCTCGTCTGTTAAGCTGGCCACGACTTGCAACTCATACTTGGCCTGGTCCAGGAGGATCTCCTTCAGATGATCCTCCTGGCTGATCTGAAATTGACAGTGCGCAGCAATCGGTCCCATCGATAGCGTCGTGGGATTGCCGGCGTGCAGCTGGATCCGATGCGGGTTCGCGCAGCTGCGTTCGGACGTGAGCAGGGATTGCAGACGAGCCGGCGTGATGCCGCCGACCTGGCAGACGCGTAGGCCGTTGTCTTCCAGTCCGGCTCTCTGTTCGAGAGAGACCGCCTGCTCGTCGGCCAAGGTCCATAACTCGCCGTTGATGTACGAATCCTCGACGGGTCGCTCGAGCAGAGCGACATCCAGCTGGACGACATCCGGCCCCGTCGGCCCGGGCAAGGTTCGGAACCGATTCAGCCAGGACGTGGAGCGCGCTGGTTGGTCGGTGGCGCAGCCCACCAACAGGCTGATCAGCAGCCCCAAGAACAGGGCCCGCCTTAGGCGCATGGCACGACATCCTTGTCTGTAATGATGCATTCCACCCCGGAAAGGGAGCAGAACGATAGCGAGGCCCCTCGTGGGCGTCAAGACCAACGACAAGAATTAGCTTGGCTCTTGGCTTCGCCTGGCGCGAATCTTGGCGGTCGTTGTTCCAGGATTCGCTATCTTATCCCCCAGCTGAAGACGGCCCGAGTGTGCATGCAGGAGAAGACCGATGAGCCTGGACGTGTTTCGTCTGACCGGCAAAGTAGCCTTGGTGACGGGAGGGAGCAAAGGGCTGGGCAAAGCCATGGCCCGTGGTCTGGCCGAAGCAGGGGCCGACATTGTCATTGCCAGCCGGCATGAAGAGGAACTGCACATGGCCCTGGCGGAGATCTTGCAGGGCACGGACCGCCGGGGGCGTGCCCTCGTGGCGGATCTGAGTCGTCGGGACGAGGCAACTCGCCTGGCGCGCACTGCCCTCGAACAGATGGGCCGCGTGGACATCCTCATCAACAACGCGGGCACCAACATTCCCCAACCGATCGACGCGATCCGCGACGAGGATTGGGACCGCGTACTGGAACTCAATCTCAGCTCCGTAATGGCGCTGACACGCGACCTGGTGCCGCAGATGAAAGCACGGCGCTGGGGACGCATCATTCATATTGCCTCCATCATGGGGTTCGTCTCCAAGGAGGGACGCAACGTCTACTCGGCGACCAAGGCGGCCCTCATTGGTTTGGCGCGGGCCAACGCGTTGGATCTGGGAGCGTACGGCATCACGGTGAACTGTCTTGCGCCGGGACCCTTCCTGACGGAATTGCCGGCTCGTTTGCTCTCGCCGGCAGAAAAGGAAGAATTCGCGCGCCGAACCGCCCTGGGCCGTTGGGGCGATCCCCAAGAACTCGTGGGTCCGGCACTGTTGTTGGCCAGCGAAGCTGGATCGTATATTACCGGGGAAACGCTGGTGGTCGATGGTGGCTGCCTGGCGCGCTGACGATGGCGTGGGCGCGCGGCCGGAAGAGAAACACGGCTTTTGCCTGCCGAGCGCGGAGACCGATTGGGAGAGTCTCGGGTCTAGGCAAGAGTTGACTTGCATGTGGCCTCGGCTCACGCTACAGTAAAAATGTGCGGGTTTTTCAGAAAGGGATGCTCAGAGGAGGGGCACCGGCGCCGCGACGGGATAGAAGGCGAGAGGGTGCAAACCCATGGAGAAATCGAGCGTCTATATTGAGGGTGAGCTGGAGGCTCTGCGATATAAGTGGATCGAGAGTGAAAAAGCTGGACGCGATCTGGGTGAAGCCGCTATCCGCCGTTGGGTGCAACAACACTGGTGGGGCTACCTGAGAGCCCGCTGGCTAGAACACCTGCAAGGCAAACGCTTTTGGGTGGAACTCGACCGCGGCGACTTCGGCCTGCTCCAGCGCGAGTTCCACAACAACACCCTCCTCCTCGACCGCATCCTCGATCGTCTCAAAGCCGGTCAAGAAAACCTCGATATCATCTGTTGGAGTCACAACTGGGGCATCCCCACGCTGCCAGTCCTGCAAATCCTGGAAGCTCTCGATATCAACAGCCGTCGCCTCGCCCACCGCTTCGATCCCCATCTCTAATGCCTGCTCACCTTACCTTTAACCCGACAACAAAGAGACACAGATAAGCCCGAAGAAGCGCAAGCTAGGGAAGCCGTCGTCCCTAGCTTGCGCTTCGGGCTTATAGGGGAGCCGATCTGCCCTCGGACCAAGGTGGCTTTTGCGCCGGCCACGGCATGTGGTTTGCTCTCTGTTATCGGAGTGGACCAAGTGAGACTACGCGAGGAGAGACCACCATGCGTCTGCTCAGTATCTTGATCATGGGGGGAGCCCTGCTGGGCGGACCGCCCGCGCGGGCTCAGTATCCTCCGGCTTATGGCCAACCTGGTTATGGCCCACCAGCCAACCCTGCCTACCCCGAGAACCCGGCAACGTTGATCCGCAGCTGGTATCGCCAATTCCTCAACCGGGATGCCGATCCCTCGGGTCTGACAACCTGGACCAATACCCTGCGCAGCGGTAGCTCGCCCGATTTCACACTGGCGCAGATTGTGGGAAGCGATGAGTACTACGCCAAGGCGGGCTCCACGCCGGAAGGGTTCGTCCGCACGGTCTTCCTTGATCTGACGGGCCGCGCGCCGACTTACGACGAGATGCCCTACTGGCTACGCCGGCTGACTTTCGAGGATCGCCGCGATGTCGCCTATGCTTTGCTGCAACGCTATCCGCAATCCTGGCGCACACCACCGGCGTACTACCCCGGAACGAATGGCTATTATCGCCGTCCGCCGCGATGAGATCGTCCGTAGTCTGGTCCGTGGTGCCGGCGGCTCGCCT
>JBGQLF010000974.1:0-4812 GCA_041499985.1 Gemmataceae bacterium | reverse complement strand
TGATTCGCTCGATGACCCATGGCGATGTCAACCACTTGACGGCCACCCATTTCCTGCTCACCGGCCGCGACCTACCCAATCGCAACGGGTCCGAGGCTGAGGACTGGCCGAACTATGGTGCGGTGCTGGCCCACCTGGGTCGAGGCCAAGGGCCCTTGCCTTCCTTCGTGTCGATGATGCCACGCGTTCCGGATGGGGCCCCGCGTTTCGTGGAGCAGTCGCGCGGCCGCGGAGCGGGCTGGCTGGGATCGGCCTATGAGCCGCTGCGCATCGACGCCAACGCCAATTCACCCGACTATCACGTGGCCGACTTCGACCTACCTGCGGACGTGCCGGCGACGCGGCTGAACCGCCGACGGGCGCTGCTGCACCAAGTGGAGTCCGAGCAGCGCCGCCTGGAACAGCTGCCGGCGCTGGCCGCGCTGGGGACCCACTATGAGCGGGCCTACTCGATCCTGAACACGCCGGGCGTGGCGGAGGCATTTGACCTGTCCAAGGAAGATGCCCGCCTGCGCGACCGCTATGGCCGGAATATCCATGGTCAAGCGGTCCTCCAGGCCCGGCGCCTGGTCGAGGCGGGCGTGCCGCTGGTCACGGTCTACTGGCAAAACGACGGCCTCACGAACGTCAGCGTCTACTGGGATACTCACAATCGCAATTTTATCGATTTGAAGACCCGTCTCTGTCCCGTGACCGATCAGGCGTTCAGCGCCCTGCTCGACGATCTGGAACAGCGTGGCCTGCTCGACGAGACGCTGGTGGTCTGGACCGGCGAATTTGGCCGAACGCCACGCGTGGGTCAGCGTGTCGAAGGCGGGGCGGGCGCGGGTCGTGATGGCCGCGATCACTGGGCCAGCGTATTCACCAGCGTGCTGGCCGGTGGCGGCATTCGGGGGGGCGTCGTGCACGGCTCGAGTGATCGCTACGCCGCCTATCCGGCTACCGATCCAACCAAACCGGCTGATCTGGCGGCAACAATCTATCATTGTCTCGGCGTGCCTCCGGACTTGCCAATGCGCGATCGGCTCAATCGGCCGTTGCTGCTGTGCGAGGGGACGCCGATACAGGCAATCCTGCGGTAACG
Source organism: Gemmataceae bacterium (assembly GCA_041499985.1). Classification (GTDB taxonomy): domain Bacteria; phylum Planctomycetota; class Planctomycetia; order Gemmatales; family Gemmataceae; genus JBGQLF01. Next base: position 3,728 of record JBGQLF010000974.1, on the reverse strand, counting down.
AGCTGGGGAGCAACAACACGCCTTGTTCTGCTGCCAAGACGGAGGGCATCCCCTCCAGGACTTAAACGCCACCATCCTGCACTATCCTGGTGCAGGTCAACCTGGGGAATTTCGGCTCGTGGGACCTGCACGGCAACAACTTCCACTGCTTGAAGAATTACCTCTTGCCGCCGACCGACCTGGCCGTGTCGGGCCTGCTGGATGACCTGCACGAGAGCGGACTGCTCGACAGCACGCTGGTTGTGATGGCGGGTGAGTTCGGCCGGACACCGCGCATCACGCACATCGCCCCGGAAATCTACAAGTACCCGGGCCGCGACCACTGGGCGCCGCTGCAATCGGTGTTCTTCGCTGGCAGCGGGGTGCGCGGCGGGACGGTGATCGTTAGTTAAAGCGAGCCGGGAACGTGAGCGAACGGAGAAAGCAAACGGCGGGAGCGCAAAAGCGACCCCAGGCCGCGTGCCCCCGGGCGCAAGGACGGACGCTGAGAGCACCGTCCGTCGGTTTCCTGGCGGTCGCGGCTCACTTCACCGCTTCGGCTAGTGCTTCGTCCGAGCCGCGCGGCAGCCTGCAATCTTCGCCTAACCACTGAGCAGCAACGAAACGCGAACGCGAAGGCGACGCCGAAGGAAGCCGATTGACCTTCGCCGTGCTCCGGTTTTCGTTCGCTTCCGGGTTCTCCAGCGGATACCTTCAAGACTCGAATCCCCGCAGCAAGCCCTTGCGGCCGATGTGTCTCCCAGACGATTCCTGGACTGAGGGATGGCGCCATGCCGGACCCAACGCCTTCGCGACCGACCGCCGACCGCAACCTGCTCTTCGGTATCCTCGCCTTGCAGATGGATTTCATCAGCCGTGATGCCCTCATCCAGGCGATGCAGGCCTGGCTGCTGAACAAGAGCAAATCCTTGGGCCAGCTCCTGGTAGAACAGGGCGCCCTCCGCCCCGATGCCCACGCCCTGCTCGAGCCGCTGGTCCAGAAGCACCTCGAGCTGCACGGCAATGACCCCCAACAGAGCCTGGCTTCGGTTCGCCCTTCCAGCTCGGTCGAGTCCGATCTCCAGAGCATCATCCGGGACCCCGAACTGCGGGGGATGTTCCATGAGATCCTGCCGAGTCTGGCTCTCCTCGAATCGGCCCGCACCACGGACCCCAACATCGGCACCCGCGACGGCAGCACCGCGCCGGGGGACTCCACCGCCGCCGGACTGCGCTACCGCATTCTCCGGCCGCACGCCAAGGGGGGATTAGGGGCGGTCCATGTGGCTCTCGACCAGGAGCTGCACCGCGAAGTGGCTCTCAAAGAGATCCAGGAATGCCATGCCCACGACCCGGTCAGCCGCGGCCGCTTCCTGCTGGAGGCGGAGGTGACCGGCCGGTTGGAACATCCCGGCATCGTGCCGGTCTACGGCCTGGGGCAGTACGACGATGGCCGGCCGTTCTACGCCATGCGCTTCATCAAAGGCGACAACCTCAAGGCAGCGATCCAGCAGTTCCACGAGGCCGACGCACCGGGGCGCGATCCGTCGGAGCGCAGTCTGGAGTTCCGCCAGCTCCTGGGCCGGTTCGTGGACGTCTGCCACGCCGTGGCCTACGCGCACAGTCGAGGAGTGCTGCACCGCGATCTCAAGCCGGGCAACATCATGCTGGGCAAGTACGGCGAGACGCTGGTGGTCGATTGGGGCCTGGCCAAGCCGATCGACCGACCCGAAGCTGCCCAGAGCGTGGACGAGACGACGTTCCGGCCCAGCTCCGGGAGTGGCCTGGGAGGGACGCAGGCGGGTACGGTGATTGGCACGCCGGCCTACATGAGTCCGGAGCAGGCGGCGGGCCGCTTGGACCAGGTCGGCAGGGCCAGCGACATCTATAGCCTGGGCGCGACCCTGTACGCCGTGCTCACCGGCCGAGCGCCGTTCCAGGAGGGCGACGTCGGGGACGTACTCCGGAAGGTGCAACGCGGGGAGGTGGTGTGGCCGCGGCAGGCGAAGCCGGGCACGCCCCCGGCCCTGGAGGCCATTTGTCGCCAGGCGATGGCCTTGAAGTCGGAGGAGCGTTACCCGACGGCCTTGGCCCTGGCGGCCGACGTGGAGAACTGGCTGGCGGACGAGCCGGTCAGCGCCTATCGGGAACCGCTGCGGGATCGGTTGCGGCGGTGGGGACGGCGCCACCGGCCGCTGGTGGTGGGAGCGGCGGCACTGTTGGTGACGGCGGTGGTGGCGCTAACGGTGAGCACGTATCTGGTCAATGAACAGCAGCGGGCCACGCAAGCGGCCCTGGATGAGGTGGCGCAGGAGCGCGACCGGGCCCTCAAAGCCGAGGAGGCAACTGCGCGCGAGCGCGACCGAGTTGTCCTCGAACAAAAGAGGGCGGATAAGCAGGCGGAAATCACGCGAGCCGTCAACGACTTCTTGCAACGCGATTTGCTGCTCCAAACGAGCCCGTTGGCGACCGCCCAGCAGCGCGACCGGGACGCTATCGAAAAAAAAGCGATCCCGATCGTGCAGTTTGGGACGACGCCGCAGGCCGACCAAGACCTGAAAATGCGTACCGTCCTCGACCGCGCCGCCGAACGGATCAGGGACAGATTTCGCGACCAGCCGCTCATTGAGGCGGCGATCCGGCACACGCTCGGCAAGGCGTATGTGGGCCTCGGCGTGTACGCCACCGCCCAGGATCATTTAGAGAAATCCGTGCGGCTCTTCCGCGAGCACCTGGGCCCAGACGAACCGGACACCCTCGAAGCGCTGGAAGATCTCGGGCTACTCTATCAGGTGCAGCGAAAAGGGGACCTGGGGGAAGCGATCCTCGTCGAATGTCTCCAGGCCCGGCGACGCATCAACGGGGACAAGGACCGCGCAACTCTTATCACCATGACGAATCTGGCATGGGTTTATCTGTTTCGGGGGAAGTTATCCGAGGCAGAGGAGTTACTCGGGCGCGTTCTCGACGGGAATGTGGACGTCTCGGTGCAAAAAGACTTCCTCCTCTCGTACGCGGCACACATTCTCGCCCTGGTCTACCGGGACCAGAGACAGTACGAAAAGGCCGAGGTGCTTTTTGAAAAAAGCCTCGAAGACGTGAAGCGCCAATGGGGGGAGGCGGACCCCAACGTCCTCGGGGTGATGAGCAGCCTGGCGACTGTTTACTCGGCCCGCGGGAAGCACAGGGAAGCGGAAGACCTCTTCCTGAAATCTCTTGAGGGCTATCGGAAGCTGCTCACGGAGGATCATCCGGAGACCCTCTGGACCATGTACCGAGTGGCTCAGATGTACCGCCGTCAGGGAAAACTCGACCAAGCCGAGGAACTCTACAGCCGCGCCGCGGAGGGGCAAAGCCGCGTCCTGGGACCCGACGCGCAGAACACCGGACGCACGCGCTTTGAACTCTGGGACCTGTATTCCTCCAGCAAGAAACATTCCCAAGCGGACGAGCTCATGAAAAAGCATTTGGACGAGCTCCGAAGCAAGGCCGGGGCCGACTCGATCCAGTATGTAAATACGCTGGCCAGCTTCGGCTTGCGCCTCCTCCAGCAGGGGCGGGCGATGGTTGCAGAGCCGATCCTGCGCGACTGCCTGGTCATCCGCACGAACAAGGAGCCCGACGTCTGGACGACGTTCAATACGAAATCCATGTTAGGCGGCGCCCTGCTGGGCCAGAGGAAATACACCGAGGCCGAGCCGCTATTGCTGACCGGCTACGAGGGGATGAAGCAGCGCGCGGACAAGATC
>JBGQLF010000973.1:0-4816 GCA_041499985.1 Gemmataceae bacterium | reverse complement strand
TACGTTGCCGGGCCCCCGGAGCGAGATTGGAACGCAATGGATCACGGCCCTCAGCCAGCGCCGCTGGGGAAGCACGAAAACAGCTCCCAGGATCCTGCACCAGGCCTCGCGCCGGCAATGCCGCTCGCAGTTCGGGCTGGCAAAGCTGAAGATCTGGCATTTTCAGGCGGCTCGGTCCCGCACGCGCGTTCGGTCACGCCATTTGCTCTGGCCTTCCTCCGGAGCATTTGAGAACCTAAACTAATAGAGGGGCGCCCTTCCACGGCTTGGATGGCCGGTCTGAGCATTTGTCTCCTACTCCGGCGCCGGTCGACGGCGGCGGACTCTCCGAGGGGAACGCGGCATGCCGAGCACGAATGGATCCGTCGAGGGAAACGGGCTGGCGACGCTGACGGCCGAGGTGGTGACAAGCGGAAAAGAAACGTTGCCCGTCGCACGTTGTCTGGAGATCTACCGCATCATGGCACGGACCCGTGCCATGGAAGAGCGGATGATCAAAATGAGCAAGTCCGGCGAAGGCTACTTCTGGATCGGTGGTCCAGGAGAAGAAGCCTTTAATGCCTGCCTGGGACTCCAGGTCCACAAGGGCCAGGGTCCCGCTTACGATTACCTTCACCTCCACTATCGCAACAGCGCCTGCCTCGTGGCCATGGGCATGCCCCTGATCGACGGCATCCGACAGATGGCCATGACTGCCACCGACACCTTCTCCTTGGGCCGTAATTTCGTCAACCACTACGCACGCCGTGAATGGAACGTGGTGCCGGTCACGTCAGTCATCGAAGTGCAATACGTGATGGCGCCGGGGACTGCCTTGGTGCAGAAACGACACGGCGGCGACGGCATCACCCTTGTCATCGGCGGCGAAGCGGGAACGGCCGAGGGCGATTTCGCTTCGTGCCTGGTCTGGAGCACACGGCCGGGCTACGAACTGCCGTTGCTCATGGTCGTCACCAACAACGGCTGGGGCATCTCCACCTCGGCGTGCAGCCAGCATGGCGAACTGCGCATCGCCGACCGGGGTAAGGCCTTCGGCATTCCCGGCGAGGTCGTCGACGGCAACGATCCGATCGCCAGCTGGCATGCAATCCGCCGGGCCATGGACTATTGCCGCCGAGAGCGGAAGCCGTTTCTGCTCGAGGCGTCGGTATCGCGTCTGTACGGCCATTCCTCCTCCAGTGGCGCGTTACGGATTAAGGAGGAAGCCGATTGCCTGGTCTTGTTCGAACATAGGCTGCTCGACGCCGGCGTGCTCGACCCGGAAATGATCGAAGAAATCCGTGAGGCGGCCAGGGCGGAATCGGAGGAGAGCCTGGAACAGGTGCTGCGCGAGCCTCGGCCGCAGCCGGCAGACGTGGAGAAGCACACCTACGCTCCTAGCCGGGTCGATCCGACCTATCCGGAGGATTACACCGGTTTGCCGTCGTGAGGAGGATCCGTGGCCACTCTCGTGCAAGCGATACGCATGGCGCTGCATTACGGCGAAACCTATCTCGGCGTCACGGATGTTTTTGGCGAGGACGTCGGGCCGCCCCTGGGCGGCGTGTTCACCGCCACGCAGGGACTCAAGACCGCCTGGAACTCGCCCCTGGATGAACGCGGCATCATCGGCATGGCGATGGGGATCGCCTATGCCGGCGGCCGGCCGGTGGCGGAGATTCAATTCTGCGATTATGGCTTCAATACGATCGACCTGCTCAAGGTGGCCGGCAATCAGCGCTGGGCCGGGGCAGGCAATTACGACATGCCGATCGTGGTCATGACGCCGAGCGGTTCCGGCATTCGCGGCAGCCTCTACCACTCGCATTCCTTCGAGAGCTGGGCCAGTCGCCTGGCCGGCTGGAAGATCGTCATGCCCAGCAATCCGCTCGATGCTTACGGGCTCATGCTGTCGGCCATCGTCGATCCCAATCCGGTGCTCGTCCTACTCCCCAAAGCACTGCTGCGGGTCCGCGGCGACAAGCTGATTCCCGGCGAGCCGGCGGACGAGACTGCGCTCAAGGAAATGATCGACGCCCCGATTGGCGACCGTACCGGCTGGCAACCGAACTGGCCCGATCTGGAGGAGTACCTGGTCCCGCTCGGCGTGGCAGCGCTGGTCCGCGAGGGTACGGATGCCAGTGTCATCAGCTATGGCCGAACCTTGCCGTTGTGCGCACAAGCCGCCGACCAACTGCGTGAGGAGACCGGACACCAGTTCGAGGTGCTCGATTTGCGGAGCATCTTTCCGTACGACTGGAAAGCGATCAGTCGCAGTGTGCTGAAGACGGGACGACTTCTCATCGTCAACGAGGACACCGAAGTCACCAATTTCGGCGAACACCTGCTCCGGCGCGTCATTGACGAACACTTCTATGACCTGTTGGTCCGCCCGCGGGTCCTATTGGGCCGGCATGTGCCTGGGATTGGATTGAACCAGGTGTACGAGCAAAACTCGGTACCGCAATTGCCGAACATCAAGGCGGCGATGCACGCTCTGGCGATAGAAGAGGCTTGATTGGCGAGGGAACCACCATGGACTTTCGCTTGCCTGAACTGGGCGAAGGGGTCTACGAGGCGGAACTCGTTTCCTGGCTGGTGAAAACTGGCGATTCCGTCAAGCGTGGGCAGAACCTCCTGGAGGCGATGACCGACAAGGCGAGCATGGAAGTGCCCTCCCCTTTTGCGGGCACCATCGAGAGTCTGGCCGCGGAGCCCGGACGCCAGATCAAGGTTGGCGATGTCGTGCTGACCTACACCCCGGCCGGTTCGGCGGCCAACGGCCCCGCGCCCGCGGGCGAGTTGGCCACGCCGAAAGCGAAAGCAGAGGAACGCCGACCCCAGCCAGCCGCGAGGGCCTCCTCTCCTGCGACTCCGCTGCGGACGCCCAAACCCGTTGGTACGAATCGTCTGGCCACGGCTGTGAAAGCCGCTCCCTCCGTGCGTTACCTGGCCCGCAAGCTGGGGGTTGACTTGACCCAGGTCCTGGGCAGCGGTCCCGGCGGACGAGTGCTGCTCGAGGATGTGACGAGCTTCGTCCCGTCCGCTGGCGCCCCGGCGAAACGCCCGCCCGCCGAAGTCCATCCGGATTACGGCACACCCGGCACCCGTCTTCGCCTTCAGGGGGTACGGCGGAAGATCGCCGAGCACATGGTCCAGGCAAAACACACCATCCCGCATTATTCTTACGTGGATGAGTGTGAGGTCACCGAGCTGGTGCGGCTGCGCGAGGCCTTACGCGAAACGTACGCCGGAGCCGGCCTTCGGCTCACGTATCTGGCATTCTTCGTCAAGGCCGTGGTGGGCGCCCTCAAGGAGGTGCCGATTGTCAACGCCTCGCTCAACGATGCCGCGGGGGAGATCATCCTGCATGATCGCTACCAGATCGGTATCGCCGTGGCCACGCCGCAGGGTTTGATCGTTCCCGTCATCCGGGATGCCGATCGCAAGGATCTGGCCCAGATCTTGCGCGAGATCGAGCGCCTCAGTAGCGACGCCCGGGCGGGCAAGGCGCGCCGGGAAGACCTGCGTGGCGGCACCTTCACGATTACGTCCGTCGGCAGCATCGGCGGACTGATCTCCACGCCGATCATCAACCATCCGGAAGTGGCGATCCTCGGCCTCGGCAGAGTGGTGAAACGGCCCGTGTATGATGCCGCGGGCAACCTTCGCCCGGCGGACCTGATTTACTTGTCGCTGTCGTTTGATCACCGCGTCGTGGATGGCGCGATCGGAGCGGCGTTCGGCAACGCCATCATTCGGCGGCTGCAAAACCCGGCGGCTTTGCTGTTGCCCGCGAAGCTGATCTGAGTCATGGCTCCGGCCTCGCGGAGTAACCTTGCCTGGCGCTAAAATGTAATCTATCGTTCATGGGACAGCGCGCATGGTTTCGCCGCGCCGCGGAGGCCAGCCCCCTCGCCCACGGCGCACGGCGGAACGGAGACCAACCAATGGGTGATTCATGACTGCGAGCATCCGGGGCGTGATTCTGGCGGGCGGCAAGGGGACGCGCTTGGGCGAGCTCACCAAGGTGACCAACAAGCATTTGCTCCCGGTGGGTCCCTTCCCGATGGTGTATTACCCGCTCAAGAAGCTCATTGGTGCGGGAATTCGTGAGATCCTCCTGGTTTCCGGCACCGAGCACATGGGCGACTTCGTCGAGCTGTTGGGCTCCGGACGCGACCACAATTGCAACCTGACGTACCGGGTGCAAGACGAAGCCGGCGGCATCGCCCAGGCTCTTAGCCTGGCGACGCATTTCTGCGATGGCGCCCGCTGTGCCGTCATTCTGGGTGATAACATCTTCCTGGATCCGCTCAGCACGCTGCTGACCGAGGCCGATGTCCGCCCGGATCATGCCTGGGTTGCCCTGAAGCAAGTGCCGGATCCGAAACGCTATGGCGTCGCCGAGCTCCGTGGCGACCGGGTGGTCAGCATTGAGGAAAAGCCTTCTCGTCCCAAGAGTGACTACGCCGTGGCCGGCATGTACATCTATCCCCCGGATGTCTTCGAGGCGATCAAGCTGCTTCGTCCCAGCCGGCGTGGCGAACTGGAGATCACCGACGTCAATCAGCATTACCTGAAAGAGGGCCGTCTCGGCTACAGTTTCCTGGACGGCTACTGGACTGATGCCGGTACCTTCGACTCCTTGGCCAGCGCCAACCTGCTGGTGCGCGATGCGCCACCACGCTTCTGAAACGATGAACGTGTTGTTTCACGTAGCCACAAGCGTCCTCTGTTACCGGCCATAACCTTTTGCACAACAATTGGCCATGAGGTTTTGCACAAGGGAGTAGTGTGGTAGAGTAAAGCCTTGTCGTTCGCTCTTGCTCGGTTG
>JBGQLF010000972.1:0-4820 GCA_041499985.1 Gemmataceae bacterium | reverse complement strand
GAGCGTGGTCACGTCGCGCAGGGCGAGGATGTCGTTGTACGCATGCTCCAGCGTCGGCCGATAGTAGAACATCAGCAGGACGCCGGTCACCGTTTCGACCAGGAAGAGAAAGAACGTCATCCCGCCCATGCACCAGGTGTAGCTCAGCGCGATGCCGCTCTTGCGGGCCGACACGGGGTGCAGATGCAGGAACACGTTGGTCAGCATCACCACGACGCGGTTGCGCCGATCGCGCGGCGCCGGATGGCGAAAGATGCTTTTCCAGACCTGGGAGTTACGAATGAAATCGCCGACCGACATAAACAGTCCCTTAATCTTAGATCGCAGATTGCAGATCGCGGATTGAAAGATCAATCCGCGATCTGCAATCTAAAATCTGCAATCACACTTCTTTGATGTATGATTCCGGATTCTCCCACTGCCCGAGCTCCTTCTGGAACTTCTTGCTCTTGTCAACGACGAGCTGGCCATCGTCGCCGACGCTGATGCCCCAGCGCTCCAGAGGCCGCGGCGCTGGACCTTCGAAGTTGACGCCGGTGATGTGGAAGCCGCTGCCGTGGCAAGGGCATTTGAATTTGCGCTCGCCCTCCAGCCAGTTGGGGGTGCAGCCCAGGTGGGTGCAGGTGGTGCTCAGGGCGTAGATGACGTTCTGATAACGGACGACCCACGTGCCCTGGTCCTTGAAGCGATCGACGACTTTGCCTTCTTCGTACTGGTCTGGTAGGCCGACCTTGAACTTATTGGGCGGCTCGGACAGGACGTTGGGGAACAGGAAGCGGACCGTACCCAGGACCATGCCCAACAGCGAGAGCGTCAGGGTGGTCCAGGCGACGGCGATCCAGCTGCCGAACAGGGCCAGGAGAAAGAACCGGCGATCCTTCCCGGTTTTCGCTGGCGTCTTGGCGGGGGGCGCCGGTTTGGGTGGCAGCGTGGGTTTAGCCGGCGCGGCCGGCGGCGTGCCCGTAACGTTGGTAGAGTCGGACATGGTAATTCGTTTACTCGTGGTCCGTGAAGGTCGGGCCGACTGGTGTTCAGCCCACGGGGACTTTGTAGTTTCTGGTGCCGGGTTGTCAACCGAATTTCCAGGGGGCCGTTCCGCGTGATCGGGCTCTACGCAAAGGTAGTGCCAATCGCGGGAAACGCTGCGGCAGGCGTAGATCCTGCGGAAAAACCGAGCGGCGCGGCCAAGCAGCGGGAGATGGATTCTCAGAACTGGCAAAAGGGCAGGGGGGCTTTCCAAGAGTTGGGAAAGGAGAGCCTCTGCATCCAGGGCAGGAGTCTCATGGCGGGGATCCCTCATCGCGTTGGCGGAGTTGCTCCTCCAATGCGCGCAACCGGGCTTGCAACTCGGCAACCTGGGCATCGGCAGTCTCGGCCTTGGCTCGTTGCTTAGCTACGAGCTTCTTGGCAGCCTGAGCCCTGGCCCGTTGTTCGGCCGCTTCCTCCTCTGCTTTCTTCCGGGCCACAGTCTCGGCCTCAAGGTTCTTGACCACGGCCTCGTAATTACCCAGCTCTTCGTTGGTGGCGGCATCGTACAACACGACGCGCCCCTCCTTGACACCCAGGCGCAGCCCCAGCGGCTCCAGCAGCAAGCGACCGCGCTCGTCCAGCGGAATCGACTCATAGCCCGCTGGCGTCCAGCGGTAGCCGATTAGCTGGAGGGTCCGCTGGCCCCGCCGGGTGCGCGCGTCGACGATGACGTAGAGCGGCACCTCGGCCCGATGATAGTGCTTCACCTTGATCCCCAGATCGTTGCGGCGCGTCGTCGGCGAGGTGATCTCGATGAGCAGCACGGGCCGCACGCCTTCCTGGGCGACGTCGAAAGTGCTCCAGTCCCGCTTGGGACGACGCACGCCGAAAATGACCGTGATATCTGGGCCATGTGCCTTCAAGCCCGGCTTATCCCAGGCGATGCGGCAATCGGCCAGCACCAGGGCACCGCGCCGGCGAGACAGGCGAACCTCGAACACGTTGCGCAAATAGACGCGGTCCCGGTCGTGAGCGTTGCTCTGCACGATGAAGTCTCCCTCCTCCGGATGCAGGACGTCTTCCTGGGTCAACGGCACCTGCGCGAAGGTTTCCTCGCCATCGGGACCGAGCTGCCGCACATAGCGCCAGCCGTAGCGGTAGGGGTCTTGGTCCTGTGGGTCGGGCCGCCGACGCGTGGAACGAGCGATCTCCGTCATGGTCTTCCCCTGGCTGAAGGCGCGAAGCGAGCCACGACTCTATAGTAACCGGAACGGACAACGGAGGGGTAGGCAGATCCTGGGCCGGCGCTTGCCACGTTGGGGCCTGTTCGAGCACTTCAGCCGCATGGCCGAGAAGAGAACAGCCGTAGCGGCGAATGGATTGTGTTCCGCAACCCCTCCGGGGGTCGGGCAACGCATTTCGCCGGCAACATAACGAAACGCAACCCAAGGCAATGCATCGGCGGCACCAGGAACCGTTTGGCCCATCCGGTCTTGGCACTTTTGACTTCCTCACAACACCGCATCCCTATGCGTTGGCACAAACGGCTCAGCGCTGAGGGATCGGTTCGAAGGCGTCGTCATCTACCGTCTCCGTTTCCAACGATGCGAGGCCTTCCGATTCCACGTCCGGCGCTTCGACTCGAAGTGGATGGCGAGACTCCTCTGCGGTAGGCGGCAGGGCAGCGGCAGCGGTCTGGGCCATCTTGGTGAGGTTCCAGGCGGCTTCTTCGAGGAAATTCGCCACTCCCTTGGTCATCGCACCGTCGCTGCCGGCAAGGCGAATCAAGCAGTGCAGAAGACGCTGGATCATGTAAGCATGCATCTGGACCTCGTCGAGGAGGGTTCGTCCCTTCGGTACGAGGAACAGACGCATCTCGTGTTCGACCGCGCTGGTGTAGTCCAGCAGATCGCCGAAGCGGAGGTCCGTGTCGTTGCTGCTCTCCAGCTTGGAAACCTTGCTCTGCGTGCAATGCAGTTTTTCGGCAAGCTCTTGCTGGGAGAGGCCCGCGCGCGTCCGCAAGACGGTGAGCACCTTGATGAGTTGTCGGCCCGAGAGACGCTTCAGGAACTCGTCGGCGAAAGACGGATCTTCCGAAAGGCTCCGAACCATATCGGAGACGCTAGGGTGTTGGGTCCGCTTCTTCATGGGTATCCTGTCTTTCCTTCCCGAGTTCGTTGATAAAACTCCGGCAGGTAGCGATATCGTCCTTCTGCGATCGCTTGTCGCCAAGCGTGATCAGATGAAGGATCTCGGTCTCGGTGTCTGGGTAGACGTACAACCTGGTCTGTGCAAGGTTCTTTCCCCCTCCCTTCTGGTCGGTGGCGACAGCCCCAAGCGGCTCCTGGTGCATAAAGCCGTGCTTGATCTGGAAGGGTTGGACCCCCGCTTCAAGCGACTTGAAGTAGGTGTCGAGGTTATCGAGAACTGCCTGTCGGGAATGCGGGCCGGGTAGCCGTCCACACCACCGGCCCAACAAAAAAGCTGGGCCGGCTGTCCGCTTCGCGCCACTGGGGTCAGTAGGCGACGCCCGACTCGAAGAAGTAGATCATCGCTTCGATCTTGTCGTACCGCCCCTTCGCCATCAGGTCCGCCGGTGAGTGCTCACCGGCCGAGCGGCAGGCGTCGCTGGGACTGGTGAGCCAACCGGCGAGGTCCGCTTTCGGTATAACCCGGCTCAGCCCCTTGAGCAGGTCGGCGACCTGCCGGATCTTGGCTTGGGCGTCCTTGGGCAGTTTGCCGGTTTTCTCCCACCGGGCCATGGTTGTCGCGCCGACGCCGAGGAGCCGGGCGAACAGGGGCCGGTTCAGTCCGTACTCCTCACGGACTCTCTGCGAAAGGACAGCAGAGGCCCTGACGCGCCGAGCCGGACGGACGGGGCGCTTCTTCCCCCGCGGCGGTGCCTTGCCCTGGTTCACGTTCACGGTCGTCATGGTACTGCCCTCCGGGGACGAACTGCCTATCCCCTTCTACCATCATCTTATACCCGATGCCAACTTCAAGTTTTCTTGGGCAGCTTGTGCTTGCGGATAATTCGCAGCTGGCTCTTGGGGACGTTGTCCCGGAACAAGGCAACGTTCCGCCCCCCTGGCTTTGCGGCCGAGGGAGCAAGCAGGCCTTGGTAGCCGGCCGCACGGGCCAGCCGCCCGATGGCCTGGGTCAAGGCTTCCTGGCCGAGGTCCTGCGTGTTCTGCCAATCGCCAACCAGGTCCTTCAAGCTCACCTTTAAAGCTCGCCGGATGGCGGTATCCGTCAGGTCGAGCAACCGCTCGACCTCCGCCTCCAGGCTGACGGCAACGAACGGAAACACGTCGGCCTCTGGGTCGGGCCGCCCCTGCTGGCGGTAGTGGGCCAACAACTCGGCCGTGGCCGTGTCGAGTTCCAGGCTGCCGTAGATGGCCCGGAAACCGCCCTTCGGGTTATAGCGACCACCGTATTTCACGCTCCCCTCGCCGCTGAGGAGATCATCCCTGTTGGCGTAGTCCATGCTGGCCACCCGAATGAGCTTCTCCGCAAAGGCGACCGCCTGGCACCGCTCGATGCCCGCGGCGAGTTCGTCGGAGCGGGGGTAGGGCGTCAGGCTCTCCGGAGCCGGTTTTGTCCCCACCGGTTTTTTCTTGCTCTTCATGCTTACCTCATACTCTACCAGGGCTGTCCAGCTGGCAATAGAAGGGAGTGTGGACGTTTTATTTTTCAAAGCCCTGAAGGCTGAAAAATCGGCATGGTTCCAACCTGGGTGGCACGCCCTGAGTCTTCGAAGGGCGTGTCTTCCGCAACCCACGCCCTTCGAAGACTCAGGGCGTGCCACCCGGAAACGGGCTTTCTTGAACCATGCCTCGAATCCCGAGAGG
>JBGQLF010000971.1:0-4830 GCA_041499985.1 Gemmataceae bacterium | reverse complement strand
GGCAGTATCCTTGGCGGGTGTAATTTGGGGGGGTGGCCACCGAAACGCCCATTTGGTTTAATCCCCCTTTGGGGCGGGGGGGGGGCGTTCCCCCCGTGTGGGGGAAACCGGGGGGAAACCCCCCCCCGCTCGCCAGGAACGGACCTTGTCAAAGGACGAACCAGAATGGACATGGAAAAGCTCGTCGCCCTGTGCCGGCGGCGCGGGTTCATCTTTCAGTCGAGCGAGATTTACGGCGGCATCAACGGCTTCTGGGACTACGGCCCGCTCGGCGTCGAGTTGAAGCGGAACATCAAGGAGGCCTGGTGGCACGACATGGTGCACAATCCGCCGTTGGGTCCAGACGGCAGTGAAATCCAGATGGTGGGCGTCGATTGTGCCCTGATTATGAACCCCAAGGTCTGGGAGGCCAGCGGGCACGCTGCCGGCTTCGCCGATCAGATGGTCGATTGCCGCAAGTGCCGCAAGCGCTATCGGGCCGACAAGGTATTCTTCGCCGGCTTGGCCGAGCCGGGACAGCCGGTGTCCATCGTGCTCGCCTTCGAGGCCAATGACAAGCTGGAAGCCGCCAAGCTGCTGGAACCGGAGCAGCAACGGCTGGTCAAGAAGAAGAAGATCCCCGCCGGTCTGACGGCGACGTTCGTGACGGCTCAGGAAGCGCCCGCCGACTGGAAACGCCCCTGTCCCGCCCAAGGCTGCGATGGCGAACTTACTGAGCCGCGCTCGTTCAACTTGATGTTCGAGACCTATGTCGGCGCCGTGCGCGATGAGGAGAACAAGGCCTACTTGCGCCCCGAAACCGCCCAGGGTATCTTCGTCAATTACCGCAACGTACTCGACAGCACCCGGCTGAAGCTGCCTTTTGGGATCGCGCAGGTCGGCAAGGCGTTCCGCAATGAGATCAATCCGCGCAATTACACCTTCCGCAGTCGTGAATTCGAGCAGATGGAGATTGAATTCTTCTGCCATCCGGACGAGTCGATGAAGTGGTACCAGTACTGGCGCGACGTGCGCATCCGCTGGTACACGCAGCTCGGCATCCGCTCCGAAAAACTGCGGCCACGCGAACAGGGCAAGGACGAGCTGGCCCATTATTCGATCGGCACCACGGACATTGAATACATGTTCCCGTTCGCGGAGGAACCGCAGGAGCTGGAGGGGGTCGCTCACCGCGGGGCGTACGATCTGACGCAGCATGCCAAGTTCAGCGGCAAGGATCTCAGCTATTTCGACGAGCAAACCTGGGAGCGCGAGAAGGACAAGTACGCCGATCCGAAGGCCGTGCAGCAAGCCAAGTCCGGCCCACCGTACCGCTTTCTGCCGCACGTGATCGAGCCGTCGGCAGGCGCGGACCGCTTTGCCCTGGCGGTCCTGTGCGAAGCGTATGCCGAGGATGAAATCGGCGGCGAACCGCGTACGGTCATGCGCTTCCACCCGCGCCTGGCGCCAATCAAGGCCGCGGTCTTTCCGCTGGTGAACAAGGAGGGGATGCCGGAGAAGGCACAGGCGCTGTATCGGGAACTGAAGAGCCAGTTCAACGTCTTCTTCGATGACAAGGGCGCGGTCGGCCGGCGTTACCGGCGCCAGGACGAAGCGGGGACGCCGTTCTGCGTGACCATTGATGGGCAGACGTTGCAGGATAACACCGTGACGATCCGCGACCGGGATACGACGCAGCAATGGCGCGTGCCGCTGGCGGGCGTGGCGGAGGAGTTGCGGAGGCGGTTGCAGCCGGGCAGGTAGGTTCCCGAGTTGCCCCTCAAGGGGAGCTGGTGGAAGAGGACCAAGATAAGGTCCAAGCCAGGGCCTTGTCAAGCCGCGCCATGAGTGCCTGGCTCAAGCTCCCTATCGGCGGCTCGCGGAAGCGGCCATGATCGAGGCCGCGCACTTGAAAGGCCAAGAACACCGTCTCGGTGGGTAAGTTGGCTTCGCCCGCTGGGACGCGGACATTACTGGGAAAGTCCTTCCGCTGCTGTTCGCCCGCAGTGCCCGGAACCACGACCACAACCAACGGCTTGCGGTTGAGGCTATCATTGGAAACGACCACAACAGGACGTCGCCCCGCCTGTTCGCGGCCCTTGGTTGGTTCCAGGTCGACGAAGTACACTTCCCCACGTTTGAAGGGCATTAGAACTTCTCCAGCCCGTCTGCCAATGCCACCTCAAATTCCCGGGTGATCTCATCACTCACCCGGCGCAGGAACGGATCCAGGCTCATAAGGTCCGCGGCGCGATCGAGGGAAGCTGGATCCTCGTAACTCCATTGCACATGGGGGCCGGCGACGTGCGCGAGGAATTCCAGGATCAATTCCGCCACTTCAGGGGGTAAGCCCCGCACGATTCGGCCACACGCATCGCTCGCCAGTTCCTCGGCAACATGGGCTGGCGTCGAAGTATCCGGGGAACCTGGGTTGACAGCGCGGACCGCAAGCAACTTGAGGTATTCCTCAAGGAGGGATAAAGAGGCCGGCGGCAGTTGCTGGATCTGCTCGAGAATCCGTTGCTCTTCGGGCTTCAGTACCACGTTGCCATTGGTCGCGGCAGTTGGAGTCATGATCAGCTTCTCCTTCATCGTTGCTCATATTCTACTTTCCCCGCACTGCGCCCGCCACCGCAGCCAGTGATCGACCAACACCAACGCCACCATTGCCTCGCCCATCGGCACGAAGCGCGGCAATAAGCAAGGATCATGCCGCCCGCGCGTCACGATCTCCGTCGGTTCGCCCGTGCGGGTCACCGTGCGCTGCGGTTGGGGCAGGCTGCTCGTCGGCTTGATCGCCACGCGGCAGACGATCGGCTCGCCGCTGCTGATGCCGCCCAGCATGCCGCCGTGCCGATTCGTCTCGGTGCCGATACGGCCGCCGTCCTTGGGAATGAAGGGATCGTTATTGGCGCTTCCCCGTGCCGTGGCCACGCCGAAGCCGGCGCCGTACTCGAATGCCATGACCGCCGGTAGGGACAGCAGCGCCTTGGCCAGGTCCGCCTTCAGCTTGTCGAACACCGGTTCCCCCAACCCCGGCGGCACTCCTGTCGCCACCAGCTCGCACACGCCGCCGATCGAGTCCTGCTCCTTACGTACCTCCTCGATCAGCGCGATCATCAGCTCAGCCGTACTCGGATCGGGGCAGCGGACCGGCGTCGCCTCCACCTGGTCGAGCGTCACCTGGGTCGGGTCGGCGACCTCGGCCACGACGGAGCCTACCTGCTTGACGTAGCCTAGGACGCGGATGCCTTGCTGGCCGAGCAGTTTCTTGGCAATGGCTCCCGCCGCGACTCGGCAAACGGTTTCGCGCGCGCTGGACCGGCCGCCGCCGCGGTAATCCCGGAAGCCGTACTTGGCGTCGAACGTGAAGTCTGCGTGTCCGGGGCGGTACTTGTCTTTGATGTCGCTGTAATCGTGGCTACGTTGATCGCTGTTGCGGAACAGGATACCGATCGAGGTGCCGTCGGTCTTGCCCTCGAACACGCCCGACCAGATTTCGGGGAGGTCCTCTTCCTGGCGCTGGGTGACGATCTTCGACTGCCCAGGTCGACGACGGCGCAGGTCCGGCAGCAGATCGTCCACGCTCAGCGGCAAGCCGGGCGGGCAGCCGTCAATGATGACGAGATAGCCGGGACCGTGGCTGACGCCGGCGGTCGTGACACGAAACAGGTGGCCGAAGGAGTTGCCTGGCATACGGATATTATAAGCAGAACCGCTTCTTGTCTGGCAGGCCAACGCTTATACTACAAGGGTCTATTCAAGGTCACGCCAGTGGGGAGAATGCCATGAACCAGCGGAATACATACGACGAATGGCCTCACATGGGTCCGGACGACCCGCCTCTCGATTTAGCGCGTGAAGAAGCGGCCTATGCGCGCGAGCGCGAGCGCCTGGTGCGCGACCATCTGGGCAAAATCGCGTTGATCGTCGGCGACGAGGTGATCGGGGTTTTTTCGGGCCCCGACGAGGCACTTCTCGAGGGCTACCGCCGGTTTGGGCTGGTGAGGATGGTGTGCCGACCGATTGAAGACCCGGAAGAGCCGGACTTTATCTCCCTGGTCGATATCACGCACCCGTCGTTTAAGAGGCTTGATTAGGGATTGACGCAGGCCGATGGGGAAATTCAGCGCACCCGTCTCCGAGCATCTGATCCTCCCGGCAGAGGTGTCCCAAACTCGGGGACAGGAACGGATCTTTCGTCTCGCGGGACGCGTTGTCCCTGCACCTGTTCCCGTGCGCTTGCTTATTGATACAGGGTCGAAACGGACTGCATTAGTTCCCGGAATCATGGACCACTTGCAGTCGCCCGTGGCCAACAAAGCGCGCATCGAGACAAGCCTGGCTGCCGGTGAAACCGCTTTGTGTTGGGTCCGGCTGGAGTTTCCCGGCACTTCCCTGGCTGCTGTTCCGGTGCTCGCCGTCGCCCGCCTGACCATGCCGCCGCCGCTGCGCCTGTTTCAGGGCGTCATCGGTCGCGACCTGCTCCAGCAGTGGGAGAGCTTTCTGTTCGAGGGCCGCCGCGGACGGTTTACCATCCGCGATACTCCAGGGGGCCTGTTGAGCTGGCTCTGGCGCTGAGAACCCGCAAGGAAGCTATTCCTCTGTGGTCTGCTATAATCAGCCGGCGACCAGACAACCGCATGGCCTTACCCCGAGGTCCCCATGAGCAATCCCGTCGATCCCGCTCGGACCGCACCGGAGCAAGAGGGGCAGGCCAGCGACCCGGCCGTGCTGGCTTCCGTCGACGAGCAGCCGTCCCATATTGGCCGTTAGGCGAACGGCAGGAGATGATTTACCCGTGGATTGATCTTTCCACGGAGGCCGCGAGATGGGACGATGGGGGCTGCG
>JBGQLF010000970.1:0-4835 GCA_041499985.1 Gemmataceae bacterium | reverse complement strand
GGCGCCGTCGGCCGACGACCGCGTGCAGCCCGTCGTAGACACGTTCGTCAAGGGGGATGGTCAGTTTCTTCTGCATGGCGGCCTCCCACAACACGTATTACTACACGTATTGTAGAGGCCGCCGCGCTCACGCACCAGTCAACCCGCAGATCAGGATCCGATGATCCTGTTTCATTGCTGCCCGCTGGCCTGTTGCACGGCGGGCATCAGATCGTTTAACTCCTCGATCCGCAGCATCCGAATGTCGCGAATCGAAGCAGCAAACCAGGGCAGAGACCGAGCCAGATCCTGTGCCGCCAGGACGCAGGTCACGGCACTGACTGCCTCGCCGCCGAAGTAGACACTCCCTTGCTGCCAGGTGAAACCGTGCCGCTGGAGGACGCGGCGGATTTCCAAGTGGGCGTTGTTATAGGGATCGCCGTAGTTGGTCCGCAACGCCTCGATATCCATGTCGAACGCGATCGCGTACACGCGCCCAGCCCTCCGAAACTCACCAGGCAGCCCCTGCCGAACGTGCGGCTCAAGTGCTGGTGCCATCGTAGCGGCCTTTTCGGTCGCCCTCCGTACTTAGAGGTTCTCGAGCGCCCCGGTGGAATCTCCAAAACGTTCCAGGTCCCGCATGCCGAGACGATGCGCCATGCTGAGGAACAGGTTGGTCGCGGGCTTGGAGCCGTGCTCGACGTAGCGGCCGGGTGTCAAGGTCCCACCGCCAGCACCCGCCAGCAGCAAGGGGAGGTTGTTGTGCGTGTGGCGGTTCGCGTCGGCATTGCCGCTGCCGTAGAAGATCATGGAGTTGTGGAGCAGGGACTTGCCGTCCACATCCTTCGTCTGCTGAAGCTTTTCCAGGAACTTGGCGAATTGCTTCACATACCACAGATCGATATCCGCAACCTTGTCGATCCAATCCTTCCGGTTCTGATGGTGAGTCAGGTCGTGATGGCCTTCCGAGATGCCGATCTGGTCGAAAGACCGATTGCTGCCGTCGTGAGCGAGCAGAATGGTCGCGACCCGGGTGGAGTCGGTCTGGAAAGCCAGGAGCAGCATGTCATACATGAGTTGGACGTGTTCGCCGTAATCCGTCGGGATGCCGGCCGGTGTGTCGATGGCAGGGTCCTTGACTTTGCCGAACCGTTCCGTCTTTTCAATGCGCGCTTCGATTTCGCGCACCGCGGTCAGGTATTGGTCAAGCTTGCGCTTGTCCTGAACATCGAGCCGGCGCTGCATGGAGCGCGCCTCTTCGAGAACGAAATCGAGGACTGATTGTTCCTCCTGCTTGCGGCGCTGCAAGTTCGCCCACCGCTCGCCCGGTGCCCCGGTCCCAAAGAGGCGCTCGAAGACGAGGCGCGGGTTGGCTTCCGGCGTCGTCGGCGTCGATGGCGAGCGCCAGGAAATGTTGTACTGGTAGGCACAGGAATACCCGGAATCGCAGCCCGCGGTCTTGCGCACCGCATCACAAGTCAACTCCAGCGAAGGAAAGCGCGTCAGATGACCAAACTGGCGTGCCATCGCCTGATCGATGGAGATGCCGGCCCGGACGTTCGTCGCGCTCTTGTTCAGCCGAACACCGGTCAAGAATGTGCCATTGCCGCGCGCGTGATCGCCGGCGCCATCCGGTCCTGGTTCTGCCGTCTTGTGATTCAAGCCGCCAAGGATTTGCACGAACTGCCTGGTCTGCTCCAATGGCTGGAGGGTGCGGCTTAGCTGGAAGTCCGCACCTTTGCCCGCGGGCCACCAGGAGGAGGGAATGGCGCCGTTGGGGAAGAACAGGAAGGCCGTGCGGAGCGGTGCGCCCGTGGCCGTGGTGGCCAAGTTGTTGGCGGACGCCGTCTCGGCGGCGAGCAGCCGGCCGGTGCGCAGCGAGGTAAAGAGCGGCAGTGCGACGCAGGCGCCCAAACCACGTAGAAAATGACGACGGCTGAGGCCGGTCTGGCGCTCGGTAGCGCGGTCTTCGCACCGGACAGGTTCCGTTGACATCAGTCGCTCCTTATTCATCCGGATCGCTCCTGTTCTGCTCAATGGCAAGGGTCGGGGAGGCGTGCGGTGATCGACGTTTCTGGAAGGGGGCCGATTCGATAATGCCCGTCAGCAGGGCGGAGGCGCGGCCGTTCGTCTTTTCCAGACGCTCCACAAGGTCATCCACCGCGTGAACATCATAGTACTCTAGGCCACGCCCCAGGGCATAGGTGAGCATTTTCTCACTCAGGCACCGATAGAAATCCCGGTGATGCTGCTCCGCCAGGACACGCTTTAACTCCTTGATATTGTTGAAGGATTCCCCGGTGATCAGTTGTCCCGACCCAGCAATCGGTTGGTTGCTTTCTTTGTCCCGCCAGCGTCCGAGCGCATTGAAGTTTTCCAGCGCGAGCCCGAGCGGATCCATACGATTGTGGCACGAACTGCACAACGCCTGGCTGCGGTGCAACTTCAGCGCCTCGCGTAACGTCGGCGGTTGGCCTTTGATCGCGGCTGCCGCCTCTTCGAGCGTCGGAATATCCGGCGGCGGAGGCGCCGGGGGTATGCCAAGGAGGCTGTCGAGAATGAACAGGCCCCGTTTCACGGGAGAAGTTCGGTCGGGGTTGGAGGTAATGGCCAGCACGGTCCCCTGAGTTAGTATCCCACCCCGTGGACTCTCCGGCGGCAGATTCACCAGGCGCATCTGGTCGCCTTTGACGCCCTCGATCCCGTAGTGCTGCGCCAGCCGCTCATTCAGGAACGTGTAATCGCTGTCGAGTAGTTCCAGCAGGCTTCGGTCCTTGCGCACGACATGCTCGAAGAGCATCTCGGTTTCCCGGCGCATGGCCCGGCGCAAGTCGGCGGTCAAGTCAAACTGGGCGAAGCGACGGAAGGATCCGAAAAAAGCCGTGCGCACCTCTACCAACTCTTTTTTTTCCGCATCCGTGAGACTGTCCGGCGGCTTGCGATTCAGTTCCCGGAAGCGCGCCAGTCGTTCTTGCCGCTTCGGATCTGGGGGCGAGTCCCGAGCGATCACGGCCCGAGCATTGATCTCGACACTTTCGATATCGCGTGCCTGAAGCCATTGTCCGGTGAAGTGACGCATCAACTCGGACGAACGAACGTCGGCCAGCATCCGGTTGACCTGTGCGTCCAGGTTCTCCCGGAGCTTCTTCGCACCTGCCAGGCGAAACAACTCGTCGTCCGGCATGGTAGACCAAAGGAAGTAAGACAGCCGCGAAGCCAGGGCGTACTCGTCCAGGAAGGGATGCAAGTTCGGCGGGCCCTGTTCAAACCCTTCCTCGCGAAACAGGAACCGGGGCGATGCCAGCACCACCGTCATCGCCTGGGCCATGCCGGCCTCGAAAGTCCGCCCCTTCTGGGTGTAAATGCTCTCGGCCAGCGTCGCGAGCCGGTCCACGGATTCCTCGTCGACGGGACGCCGGAAAGCTCGGGTGGCAAAGCTCCGAAGCAATTCATGCGCATACTGGCGCCGCTCCGAGAGACTCTCGGGAACGGGCCGCGGATAATAGCGCTCGTAGTTCGGTGGGCAGACCCAGTGTTCTGGTGCCGACGGCCCGCGCACAGTCACGGCGTCGATCCGCATGGTCAACGATCTGACTTGCTTTTCACGCGGCGTCAGCGGCAACAGCTCAAACGACAGCTCATGCTCCCCGGCTTGCCAGTCTTGATCGACTTCATAGCGAAACGCTCTGCCTCCCTGCCGGCTGTATTCCTGATCCAGCCGTTTCTCCCCATCCACTTTGAAGATCAGCCGGCACTTGTTGTAGTCGAAGACCCCGTCGACATACCTCTCGTTCCCCGTCAGATCCAGAACCAACTGGTAGCGGCCAGCATGCTCGGCCCGAAAAGCGCTCGCAACGATCGCCGGCTTGTAATAGGACAAGGACAGCGGGCCGTCACCATTATCGCCGCCGGCGCCACGGAACCGCTGACCGGCTACCCGCTTCTCCGCGACGACCGTTGAGGCCATCGGCACGCATTGCGATACAATCGATCGGGCCGCTGTGATGTATTTCTCCAGGAGCAACGGGGACAGCGAAAGCACGTCGCCGATGTTGTCGAACCCGTGCCCCGTGTCATCCGGCGGGAACTCGGCATCGGTGTTGTAGAGTACCCCCATCAAGTCGCGAATCGTGTTGCGGTATTCGATGCGGTTGAGCCTGCGAACGGTGACGCGGCCGGGATCCGGATTCTTCGGGTCGATCTTGAAGGCCGAACTCTTGATCCATTTCTCGATCTGCTCGAGATCCGCGGCGCTGGGCCGGGGTTTGTCCTTCGGCGGCATGAGGCCTGCCCGCAACATCTTCAACGTTTTCCACCACAGGTCGCGGTTCTCCAGAAGGGCAGCACTGGACTCGAATTGGTCAAACACCACGCTGCCCTTTTTCAACTCGGCATTATGGCAACCGATACAGAACTGAACCAGGATCGGCTCGATATTCTGGTGGAATTGCGCCACGCCCTCCGGCTCGGCCGCGAGAGAAGAGGAACATGCAAAGGCGAGGGCAAGCAGAGCAAAGGTCTGAAAGCTTCCGAGGAAATCACGCAGCCTTCGGACTGGGGCGATGTCGCGGTACCAGTTCAGCATGGATCAGTCCTCGCGAAGGCCGATTCAGAAGCGCAAGGGGCGGGAATAATACCGGGATTATAATGTCTTCGTCGTGGGGAGCAACAAGAATTGAGCCGGTTTCCCGGAACCAGCGTTTATTGGCTGTTTAGCCCTGAGCACTCGGGCGAGCGCGGACTCCGCGCTCGCCCGAGTGCTCAGGGCTAAACAGCAGGCGAGCTCTACTCGGCACCGAACTACGGATTGGAACCACCGCCCGCGCCCCCTGGCGGAGTGCCGCCACCCGCGGAGG
>JBGQLF010000969.1:0-4838 GCA_041499985.1 Gemmataceae bacterium | reverse complement strand
CGGTCGCGACGACCACCAACGTCGTGATGAAACGCGACCCGAACCAATCATCTTCCTGTCCTTTGTCGAGCAGCACCTGTAACGCTCCGATACCAAGTGTCAGGAGAGCGATGCCAATGTAATCCAACTTGACCCCCGCCGCCTTGAGCCGGCTTAGATAGGGAGGATCTTCGACAAAGCGCCGCACCAGAAACCAGGTGAGGAGTCCGACCGGCAGATTGATGAAGAAAATCCACCGCCAGGAGTAGTTGAACGTGATCCATCCGCCCAGGGTTGGCCCGATGGTTGGTGCCATGATTGCGGTAATGCCGTACAACGCGAATGCCAAGCCCCGCTGGTGCGGAGGAAAAGTGTCTGCCAGAATGGCCTGGGCCATGGGTTGCAGTCCGCCGCCACCCGCGCCTTGCAGCACTCGAAAAAAAAGCAGAAGGCCGAGACTCGGTGCGATAGCGCAGAGCAAAGAACTCACAGTAAAGATTGTCAGGCAGGCCATGAAAAAGCGCTTGCGCCCCAGCGCGCCGGCGAGCCAGCCACTGATCGGCAGGACAATGGCGTTCGACACCAGGTACGAGGTCAGGACCCAGGTGCTCTGATCGTTGCTAGCGCCAAGATTTCCGGCCATGTATGGCAGGGCCACATTGGCGATGCTGGTGTCGAGGACCTCCATGAACGCCGCCATAGCGACGACCACGGCAATCAGCCAGGGATTGTACCTGGGACGCCAGAGGTCTTGCTCGAAGGTGAGAGTGGCGGCGGAGCTCATTGGAGGTACACATCGGGCACTACGTTCATGCCAGGCCGAAGCTGGTGGTCCCGGTTCTCTCCCGCGTCGAGAACGATCTTCACCGGAATTCTTTGCACGATTTTGACGTAGTTCCCCGTGGCATTTTCCGGCGGAAGCAAGCTGAACAGCGGGCCCGTAGCCCCTGCAATGCTGTCCACATGGCCTTTGAGCGTTCGACCGTTCGAATCCACATGAATTTCCGCCTTCTGGCCAATCTTCATGTGTTTGAGCTGCGTCTCTTTGAAATTGGCAGTGATCCAGACTTCGTCGAGAGGAACTACGGTGAGCAGTTGCTGGCCAGCTTGAACATTCAATCCGACCACGACCGTCTTGTTCACTTCGCCGCTGACCGGCGCCGCGATCTTGGTGTAGCTGAGGTTTAATTGCGCCTGCTCAAGGGCTGCACGCTTCTGTTGCACGTCTGCAATTGCAGCCTGTGCTCGGGCTCGGCTCGACAACACCTGTTGCGGTCCGGTCTCCGCGGACCGCTGGCTCGCTTTCGATTGCTCGAGCCGGCTCCGGGACTGTCGCACGGATTGTTGAGCAGCGCCCTCATAGGCGTGCGCCGCGGACACGGTTGCCGAGCTGGCTTTAGCCGCGGCAACCGCCTGGTCATAAACTTGCTCCGCCACTTCGCGCTTATCCACTAGCGCTTTGTAGCGGCGGAGATCGTCTTGCGCCTTCACATCGTTGGCCTCGGCTTGTTCCAACTGGGCATGGGCAGCGGTGAGCTGAGCTTCCGCGGCGAGGATCCCGGCATTGGAGTTTTCGACCTCCGAAGTGGTGGACTTCAACTGGCTCGAGGTGCTCACCGAGGTAATCGGAACCGTGATGTTCAGTGACTGCGCCGTCGCCTCGGCGCTGGCCAAGTTGGCCTGTGCCTGCTCGACCGCAACTTCATAGTCTTTCGGATCGATTTCCACCAATACGTCCCCTTTTTTCACGTACTGGTTGTCCCCCACATTGACCTTGATGACGTAGCCGGAGATGCGTGCACTGACTGGATAGAGATGGACGTCAACCTGAGCGTCGTCGGTAGATTCATAACTGCTCAGATAGCGCCACAAGAACACGCCGCACACCACCAGCACCAGGACGACAACCGCAATCACGGCGTTTCTGCGACTTTTGGAGCGCGTGTAGCCACGCGGCACTCGCGAGGCAGACTCCGTGTCCCGTGAGGGCGACGCGCCAGGCACGGGTGCCTTGCTTGCTGGCATCGCGTCAGCTGGGTTCTCTTCCGCCATGGTTATTTTCCTTTGAAAAATTGCTTGACGCCCTCTTCTGCCATGCCTAGGGCACGGGCCAGAGTAATTTTGGCGTAATTGTACCTGTAGAGGCTGGAGATGTACTGTTCGTGGGCGCGGGCCACGGCTTGCTGAGATTGCACCACTTCAACCGTATCGGTGACCCCGGCGCTGAAACGACCGCTGGACTGGGCCAGGGTCGCTTCCGCCAGTTCGATGTTGCTGCGAGCCACTTCGACCTCCTGGGTCGACGACTGCAGGTTCAGCAGCGCGGTGCGGACATCGGAGTCGATTTGTCCGCGAAGGTTTGCCAGGCGCTCACGGCTCTGTGCCAGTCTCGCGTCGGCCTGCAAAACATCGCCATGAACGCTGCCGCCCTGGAAGATCGGAATTAACAGCGTTCCCCGCACGTCAAACACCTGAGTGGAGGTGGAGGGGTGCGCTCCGGCTGTCCCGAAATCGCTGTTGAAGAAAAGCGACGGGAAGTAGCCGGCCATCGCGGCACGCCGCGAGAATTCGGCTGCGCGCACGTCGACGAGTGCCGCCTGATAGTCCGAACGCGAGGCGTAGGCCTGTCGCAGGGCCCCATCCACAGTCGGTTCTTCGAACGGCTGATACAGTTCTTTATCTCTCAAATCGAATTCCTGCCCGGGAGCCAGCCCGATAACGCGGGCTACGGCCAGCTTCTGAATGGCGAAGTCGTTTCTCGCTTGAATCAACTGCTGCTGTCGCGTCTGCAGTTCCACCCTTGCCCGCAGCCCGTCAACCGCCGGCGAAGTGCCTGCTTTCACCTGGTCCGATGCTTGGCTGTATATGGTCTGCGCCGTCTTGACCTGTGCTTCCCCGGTTTCGATCCGGGCCTCGTCGGCAATCGCCTGCAGATAGGTGAAGCCCACGGCGAGCACGACCAGGTCGCGCGCGTCTTTGTACGTGTATTCGGCCGATCTTAAGCTCTGCCCCGCGGCGCGTGCATTGCTGATCGACTTCCAGTCAAACACGGACTGAGTCAGATTTGCGCGCGCGTCAAAGTAGGAGAAGGGGCCCACCGATGTTGGCAAGGTAAGTCCTGGCGCCTTGAACGAAAAGCCCACCTCACTGAGATTTGTTTTCGAGACATCCAGGTAAGGTGCGGCCGTCACATGGGGTAAGAGCGCGCTCAATTGCTCCCACCGCTGCCCGCGGGCGGATTGAATTTCTGCATTTGAAAGGAGCAGTCCGAGATTCTGCTTCAATCCGAGGTCGATGGCATCCTGCAACGAGATCGACATGACTCCTGGAATGGGATTGGAGGGTACGCTGCCGGCGAAGGGAGTTTGAGTTCCGAGCAGGGCCCGCCCGGGTGTGCCGGCACTGGATGTGCCGGCTTGCGCAACCGATAACGCAGTCCAAAACAACAAGACTGCGGCCGGCAGGAATACTCTACTCAGCCCCAAGGTACATCCCGTCCGCAAGTAACCGTACCGGTATCGGTCTCTATTCGAACTGCAACAACTCCTTGTTGTCCTCAATGGGCTCCCTTGTTCAGCGCGCAAGCCTGTCGCTCAACTCTCAAGGTGCCGGGTTGAACGACGCTAGGTCACCTGCGCCTGCCGTAGGCCGCGACGAGTTCCACGCGACGCACAGGACTGTTAGGTTGATTGGTGATAATCATGGAACGGCATTATAGCTAGGCGTCGAAGCCGAAACCAGGGACTGTACTGTCCTCCATCCCATAACACATGCAAGACGACACTCGGGCGGGGGCAAACCGGCCTCCTGCATGAGCCAGAAAAGTTGCGCTCCGATCCTCAGCTGCTGAGTCGAAAAGACTAGCGGCAGCTCCGGGTAACCGCGCAGAAAATTAGGAGGGATCGTTCTCCTGAAACGCGATCCGCCCGCTGCCGTGAACCATGCCGACAGCCTTCTTCAGCACGCCAGAGCGTCGGAGGTATGGAGCAGAATGTGCCGTCCAATCACAGCGTCATAGGCCGTGGGAGCGCGTGTTGCATAGCTTCGACCTGTTCGAGTGTGACGTGATCATGGCCGGCCGAGCGGACGCGTCCGCGTCAAATCTCCAAAGCAGCGGCACCAATATCGGTACAATGCACATGGCCGTGAGGTCCTACCAATCTAGCCGCGATCAGGGAAACTTAACCAATGCCGCACCCGGGTTCCAACACATGCATGCCAAACTGGCGCTACAAGTCAGAGCTATACTCCCTGTCTTGAGGGGAGGGGGCAATGCAACCAAGGTGGGCCTGTTTGAGTTGTCAGGTCACTGTCACGCTTCTGTCGGTTGCGATTGCTTTGCCTTCCTTGCGCCGCCTAATCTGATCGTCAGGCCGGAGATCGTCTATGCATAGAATTGCCGCCGTTCTTACACTCTGTCTATTGCAGTCGCCAGCTCTGCTCGCCCAGGCTCCAATCGCGGACTGGTGCCGCGCGTTGCCGCGCCCGGAATACAAAGCTCTCGAGCGCGTTTCGCTCAGCGACCCATGGTTCGAAGTCTATAAGCCTGCCCAGGGCGTTTTCGCCATCTACGAACCGCACCAGGCCGAGGAGACTATCAGCTACCTGGTCGTCGGCGAGAAGCGGGCTTTGCTCTTCGACACCGGCATGGGAATCAGCGATCTCAAGAAAGTTATCGCCCAACTGACCAAGCTGCCGATCATCCTGGTGAACTCGCACACTCACAACGATCATGTCGGCGACAATTGGGAATTCTCCGTGATCTACGGAATGGATACAGACTTTACGCGGCAGAATGCGCGGGGTTCTCGGCTGGACGCGCAGGCAGAAATCACGCCCGACCAGATTTGTGGGTTGCT
>JBGQLF010000968.1:0-4841 GCA_041499985.1 Gemmataceae bacterium | reverse complement strand
GGTACCCCTTCCCCCAGCGGTCCAGGCCGGTGATGGCCGAGTACGAGGTACACCAGCCGTACACGGTCCCGTCGGCCAGGGTGATGGGGTCCAGGCCCCGTGGGTCAGACGGGCAGATCAGCACAGGGAGCGGCACCGTGCGGGCCTGGGCGAACGTGGTCGAGTTGGTCGACAGCAGCGTATACAGGTTGCCCTGCTCGACGTGGGGCAGCAGCTGGCCGATCCACCCGAGCCACTGCGAGGACAGGTTGCCGCGGTCCACGGCGATCGGGAAATGCTGCTGAGTGTCGTGGAAGGTGTGGCCGGCCAGGGCCAGTTGTTTGAGCGAGTTCTGGCATTTGAGCCGGGCGGCGGCTTCGCGGATCTTCTGCACCGCGGGCAGGAGCAGGCCGATCAACACGGCAATGATGGCAATTACTACCAAGAGTTCAATGAGCGTGAACGCGCGCCGTCGTGGGTTGACCATAACACCCTCCCGAAAAGAGATCGAAGGTGATCCATGCATGAGCGAGGCAGGAGTTCTTCGGTAAATGAAGAGAATGGTACGATTGCGGATTGCGGGCTACAAGAAAAAAAACGGCGAGCCGGGGGCGTGGGGGCATGGGGAGGTATGTTTCCTAGACGCCGCCCGAGCTACCCTCAGCACGCGGCCGTAGGACTACGTATCCACGGAGCCGTCTGTGGGCGCCGCTCCGTCTTGCTGCGCGATCACCCGACTCTGTTGGGCGAAGGCTCCCGGTTGCCGCCGATACAATCGATCCAGTTTCGTCAAACACTACCAGTCGCTCTTTCGCTCACTCTCTCACCCTCTGCCCCTTGACCGGCCGGGCCGTAATGTGCATGTGAATCCAAAATTCCAGATCACCCTTCACGCCCTCATCGTGCTGGCTGGCTAAGGGCTTGACCTCCGCCGACCCTTTGCTGGCCGCTCGCAACTGCGCTGCCAATTGCTCGATGAGATCCAGGAGTTCCGCAGGAGTGAGGGAGACCGTGATCGGCCTCGGACCAGCCGCTTTCGCGAGCATCTGTTTCACCGCGCCGGCAAGGCGCGCGAAGACGTCCTTCCAGTTGCCCCGCTCCTCCTGGCGGAACAGGCGCAGGGTTGGATACCAGGGGCTGTCCTCCCGCTCCAGCAGCCAGGTCCAGTGCGGGGCAAACGGCACAGCCACCCACGCCGGCACACCAAGTGCCCCCGCCAGATGCGCGATCGAGATATCGGCGCTGATCACCAGATCCAGGTTCATCAGGACGGCCGCGGTATCCAGAAAGGCATCACCCGCTTGATCCAGCCGGCTGCCCAGGTCGGTGACAGGGAACAGCCCCGCCAGGGTGCGCAACTGCTCTGCTCCCGATCCCTTTTGCAGGCTGAATAGACGCACGCCTTCCAGCCGTCCCAACGGCGCAAACTCCGCCAGGGGAATGCATCGGGTGTAATTGGACCGGCGCGACCGGGGATCCGCATCCCAGGCAATGCCGATTTTGAAAGCGGTGATGGGGCTCAGTTCCTGATGCCAGCAGTTGATCCGCTCCGCGTCGGCAAAGAGGTAGGGGGACTTGCGCAGGTACCGTCGCCAGCGTAGTGCCCAGGATCCCCGGCAAGCTCAAGAGCGGGGCCCAGACGTCAAAGGGAGGCAAGGCGCTACCCTGGGAAACCACCCGATGGATGCCGGGACAGGTGCTGAGGAGTTGGACCAAAGCAGGCTGACAAGCCAGGAGCACCGAGCCGCCGCGCTCATGTACCAGCCGCGCGTAGCGGATGAATTGCAGCGTATCCCCCAGACCCTGTTCGGCATGCAGCAGAATCGTTCGGCCGTGCAGCGGCGAACCGTCCCAGAGCGGCTCGGGGAAACGGGGCAAAGCCCATTCCTTGCGTTGCCAGCGCCATTCATACTCGGGCCAACCCTGCTCGAAATCGCCTGCCAGCAGCCAGGCGATCGCCCGATTGCAGTGCACTTCGGCATAGCCAGGCTCCAGGTGCAGCGCTTGCTCAAAGCAGGCCAGCGCCTCCGCCAGCTTGCCTTGCTCTTGCAGGGCAACTCCCAGGCTGTTGTGTGCCATGGCAAAGTCGGGCTTGAGGCGCAGCGCTTGCCCCAAACTGGCCATGGCCTCCACTAGCTCGCCTTGCTCCTTGAGAACATTGCCCAGGTTGTTGTGCGCCTCCGCATAGTCGGACCGCAGACGCAGCGCTTGCTGATAACACGCCAGCGCCTGCTCCAGCTGTCCTTGATCGTGGAAGACATTGCCCAGGTTATTGTGTGCCTCGGCAT
The DNA here is from genome assembly GCA_041499985.1 of Gemmataceae bacterium. Lineage (GTDB taxonomy): Bacteria > Planctomycetota > Planctomycetia > Gemmatales > Gemmataceae > JBGQLF01. The sequence goes on along the minus strand of JBGQLF010000968.1, from coordinate 2,574 downwards.
AGTCCGGCTTGATGGAGAGGGCCTGTTGATAACAGGCCAGGGCCTCCTCGAGCTGGCCCTGTTCCTTAAGGAGATTGCCCAGGTTGTTGTGCGCCTCCGCGAACTCTGGCCTCAGACGCAGCGCCTGCTGATAGCAAGCCTGCGCCTCCTCACGCTTCCCCTGCTCCAGGAAGGCAACTCCCAGGTTGTTGTGCGCCTCGGCATAGTCCGGCTTCAGGCGCAGCGCCTCGCTCATGTATTCGATGGCCAGCTCGTGATTACCCACCTGATGGGCAATCAAGCCAAGCAAATGCAGCGCATCGGCGTGCTGGGGATCTACTTGCAGGATTTCACGATAGATCTGTTCGGCCTGCGGGAGGTTGCCGGCTCGATGATACTGCACGGCGAGATCGAGTGCTTGCGGGACCAGGATCATGGCCGTCTGTCCCTCTCCCGGGTGCTAACCCTGTATGAGGAAACGCCACCGATCCTCTCAGTATGGTCGCGCGCGCCGCTGTTTTCTATGCTGTTTCGAGTTGATAGGCACCGTCGTGGGGCCGAGTGCGCTAAGTGGGTTCCACAGCCGGCTGGAGGGCCTGTCCATTCACGTCGTAAAAGGCCTCGTGCAGCAGGAATACATCCTCAGCCGTTAGACCTAGCTTGTGCAATTCGCGGCGGAGGCGTTGGAAGGCATGCGGTCCCAGGCGCCGACCCAGGAGGCCACGCAGGTGCTCCGGACAGAGATCCACTTCCACCGGCAACGAATCGTACAGCGGGAAGGTCACATAGCGAACGATGCCGTTGTGGTCGCAGACAGCGCAGCACTGGGCGTCCGTACGCAAGACCAGGGGAGACGCTTCGCCCTGTGCAAGTGCTTCCACACAGGCAGGACAGTACGCCTCAGATGCAATGCGATCCCAGCGCCGGCCGGGGTTCTGGCAGCGGCAACAGACGGCCGCGGGAGCAAGGCGTTCGCCGTGAATCCTTCGCAGGCTATCCATGCCTTGGCCTCTCTTTGCGAGTAGTGCCCGCGCCCTCGGTCCGTCACTCGGTCGGGCTGGTCCGCGTTGGTCTCAATCTGTTGTTCGGCATCCGAACGGGTTGTCCGTTAGGGTATTCCTGGCCTGACTTGTGGCTTTGCGGCATTTTTCCCCTTGGCGCGACCCAAATTGACCTAAGCCCGACGCGCCAGCGAGGGATGTTCCCTCGCTGGCGCGTCGGGCTTAGGTCAAATCATGCCGCGCCGAGTATAGTAGCACCAGTGGCATTGGTGGCGCCGGAGCCGGCAGCGGCTCCGAGGAAAACAAGTGGACCTCAACGACTGAAGGAGGTTGCCATGCGAGGAGAATACACGTACGGCCGTAAGGCTGCTTCGATCAGCATGCTCGCTTTGGTGCTGGCCGGGGGCCTTCCCACGGCAGGACTCTGGGCTCAGGGCGGTGCGAAGAAGTCGGATGCACTGGTCAAGGTCAGTGCCAAGGCGGACAAGCCGGACGCGGACGGCAAGCAAGCCATCGCGGTCACGATCCAGATCGAGCCGGGCTGGCACATCTATGCCAATCCGCCAGGGCTAAAGGATCTGGAAGCCGTACAGACTACCGTCAGCTTTAGCAGCAAGACCAAACCGGAAGAGCTCAAAGTGGACTATCCCTCAGGCAACCTGGTCAAGGATGCCATTCTGGGCAATTACAACGTCTACGAAGACAAGGTGACGATCAAGGCAACGGTCCGTCGGGCCAAAGGAGACACCAGTCCCCTGGAAGTCACCCTCAAGCTTCAGGCATGTAACGAAAAGATGTGCTTGCTGCCGGCCACGGTCAAGCAAACTGTGCAGGAACCCAATTAATTGCAGATTGCAGATTGAGAATCGCCTCCGCAATGAGACTGATGGAGCACTTCATGACACCTCCGCGCTGCGCCCGTTTCTGGGGGGCATTGCTTGTTGGCCTGTTCACCGTCGGCGCCTGCCAGGCCGACGCGCCACAGGCCAAGGACGCCGCGCCGCGTCCGACCAATCGGCTGGGGCGCGAGAGCAGCCCCTACCTTCTCCAGCACGCCCACAATCCCGTGGATTGGTTTCCCTGGGGGGTCGAGGCCTTCGCCAAGGCTCGGAAAGACGGCAAACTGGTCTTCCTGTCGATCGGCTACAGCTCGTGCCATTGGTGCCATGTCATGGAGCGGGAGTCGTTCGACAACCCGGATGTGGCCAAGTTACTGAATCAGTGGTTCGTCTGCATCAAGGTCGATCGCGAGGAACGCCCCGACATCGACACCATTTACATGACCGCGCTGAATGTCTTGGGGCAACGCGGCGGCTGGCCGTTGTCCATGTTCCTGACCGCCGACGGGAAACCGATCCTCGGCGGCACGTATTGGCCACCCGAGGACAAGGAGGTCCAAGGAGGTACGATACGAGGTTTCAAAACCGTCCTCCAAACGGTACACGAGTGGCACCGCGACAAGGGCAAGGAGCTCGAGACTCAGGCCGAGCGGATCGCTACAGCTACCTCGACTTCCCTGGCGGCGACAATCCGCGGCACTGCTCTGGTGGACCTCGACCGTAGCCTGGTCGCAGCGGTCGTGGACGGGGTCAAG
>JBGQLF010000967.1:0-4861 GCA_041499985.1 Gemmataceae bacterium | reverse complement strand
TCGTGCTCGGTTCGACCGGGTCCATCGGCACGAGCTGCCTGGACGTCGTCGCCAGCCTCCCCGAGCGCCTCGAAGTGCTCGGGCTGAGCGCTCATTCCAACGATGAGACCCTCTGCCAGCAGACTGTCCGCCACAGGCCACGCTGGGTCACGGTTACCGACGCCGACGCGGCGCGCCGCTTCGACCGCAGCCAGTTGCCACCGGGAACGCAGTTGCTGTTGGGCGAGGAGGGCGTGGCCACCATGGTCGCGGATCCCGACGTGGATCTGGTCGTGACGGCGATCGTGGGCGCCGCCGGTCTGGCGGGCACGTGGGCGGCGTTGGAGGCCGGCAAGACCGTTGCGGTAGCCAACAAGGAAACCTTGGTGATGGCTGGGCCTCTCGTCATGGAGCTGGCCCGAGAGCGTGGTACCCGCGTGCTGCCCATTGATAGCGAGCATAGCGCGATTTTTCAGGCGATGCAAAGTGGCCGGCCGTGCGAGGTTGAGCGCGTGGTTCTGACGGCCAGCGGCGGCCCCTTCCGGGGGCAACGGACGGCTCAGCTGGCCGAGGTTAGTGTGGCGCAGGCTCTGCGCCATCCCACCTGGCGCATGGGACCGAAGATCACCATCGACTCCGCTACCCTCATGAACAAGGCCCTCGAAATCATCGAGGCCCGCTGGCTCTTCGGCCTGGATGCGGCACAGATCGACGTGATCATTCACCCTGAGTCGATGATTCATTCTTTTGTCGAGTTCAAGGATGGCTCGGTGCTGGCGCAGCTGTCGCCGCCGGACATGAGGCTGCCGATCCAGTATGCCTTGACCTATCCGCAACGGCTTCCTGGCCCGGCCCGGCGCCTCAACTGGCGGGAACTGGGAGCCTGGCATTTCGAACAGCCCGATCACGAGACCTTTTCGGCGGTACAATTGGGGTATGAGGTCGCCCGCCGCGGTGGGACCTGCGGAGCAGTGCTCAACGCCGCTAATGAGGCCGCCGTCGGTCGCTTTCTGGCCGGCGAGCTGCGCTTTCTTCAGATTTCGCAGGTTTGCCGAGAAGTGCTTGGCAATCATCATTACAGTGCCCGGCCGACACTGGCGGAGCTGTTAGCCGTCGATCGCTGGGCGCGACAGGAGGTAGCTCGTTGGACCATTTCGACGCATCCGAACGGGAAGACCGCGTAACGCCCAGTTCCCAGGCACGCTCTGCACAGAGCGGCTCTCCGCCTAACACGGCCGACAGCGATAACCCGCTCGTCGGGGGAATCGGACCGTGGATTCTGCGCAACGCTTTTAGCCTGCTCTTGATGGCGGCCGTGTTCATCTGGCTCTACAACGTCTTCGGCGGCGAGGGCATGTGGAGCATCGTCAAAGCCGCTCTCGGTTTGGGCTTTGTCATTTTCCTCCACGAACTCGGGCATTTCGCGGTCGCCAAGTGGTGCGATGTCCATGTCGAGACGTTCAGCATCGGCTTCGGTCCGGCGCTGCCGGGCTGTAGCTTCCAACGTGGCGAAACCACCTACAAGATCGCCCTGTTCCCGCTGGGCGGCTACGTCAAGATGATCGGCGAAGGGGCCGAGAGCGAGGAAGACGATGATAACCCGCGCTCCTTCAAAAACAAATCCGTCTGGCAGCGGATGGCGATCATCTCCGCCGGCGTCACGATGAACGTGCTCCTCGGCTTCGCCTGTTTCATCGTGTCGTTCATGGGCGGCGTCGGCCGATCGCCTGGCATCGTCGACCTGATCGAGTCAGGCTCTCCCGCCTGGCGCAAGGGGATTCCCACGGGGGCCCACATCCTCCAGATCGGCAGCGCTCATGATCCGTATTTTGATGACCTCCAGCCCGAAGTCATGCTGTCGCACGCCGGTGAGAAGCTGACCCTGGTCTACGAACCGCTCGACCAGCCGGGCAAACTAGTGAAGATTCAGATCGAGCCGCGCCGCGACAAGGATGACACGCGCCCGGTCATCGGCATTTCGCCGCCAAACCAACTAAAGCTGCGGCCCCGCGCGCGTGGCAAATTACAACGGCCGGTTCTCTATGCCAGTGCGGCCGCCTTCGCCCGCCAGCCTTTTGATCTGCGTCCCGGCGACACCATCGTCGCCACCACCGACCCCGACCACCCCGACCAGGTTTCGCCGTTGCCGACACCCCTCCCTGGCGATCGGGAGAGCGAATACCAGCACGCCCAGGAGCTGCACCGGCGCTGGCAGCTTCTGGCCGACATGCCGATGGTGGTCCAGGTACGCCGTCAGGGAGCACGCCCCGAGGACTCTCCGGTCGAATTTCACGTTGCGCCGGCCGAATTTCGCTTCGGCGATCAGATTGTGGCGATGACCGATCCAGACCATCCCGAGACGGTGACCACCTTAGCTCCGCGCGCGGACAGCTCCGCAGACTACTTTGAGTACGAACGGCGCCTGCACCGCCTGGCGGGACAGATGATCGTGTTTCGGGTTCGCGACAGCGAGGGCCAGGAGCGCGAGCTGATGGTCCCGCCCGCGTATAACTACCGCTTCGGCATGCGCATGCGTATGGGGCCGGTGACCGCGGTGCGCGAAGAATCGCCGGCCGCCAAGGCAGGGGTAATCGCCCGCCAGCTCGACCAGCAGATCCAGGGAGATATCCTCGACCAGGTAGAGGTCGACGGCCCGGATGGGGGCAAGATTCGCTTCGTGAGTACGCCGAGCAAGAACGTTCCGCCCGGCGTCACGGAGAAAGGCCTTGATCCGATGCGGCTGCCGTCTGATCTGGAACAGTGGGCGGCGCAGCAGCGGGCTCCTCGCCGGGTGACACTAACGGTACTGCGCAAGGTCGGTCATGCCGAACGGCAGCCGGTCCGCCTCGAAACCGAGTGGGACGACAACTGGAAGTTTGACCGAGCCGCGCCCGTGGGCCGGGCCTCGCCGCTGCCGCTCTCCGGCCTCGGCCTTGCCTACCAGGTCGAGACGATTGTTGAAGCGGTCGAGCCGGCCTCCCCGGCCGAAAAAGCCGGCGTGAAAAAGGGCGACGTGATTCGGGCGATTCGCTTTCAGGAGCCCGGGAAGAAACCGGGGGAAAGCGTGCCTGGGGAATGGGTGGACCTGGAGGCCGATCAGTGGGCCCACGTGTTATTCAGTCTCCAGCAGTTCTCCGACTCCAAGGAAGTCACCTTCCGCATCGAGCGCGAGAAGCAACCGCAAGAGTTCGCGCTCAGCGCGCAGCCCGATTTCTCCTGGCCGCGCGACGAGCGCGGTCTCCTGCTCTTGCCCGACACCCGCATTCAGCAGGCGAGCACGTTTGCCTCCGCCGTCACCTTGGGTGTGCAGCGGACGTATCGCAGTATTGTGCAGATCTACCTGAACTTGCGGGCCATGATGACTGGTCGCGTATCCACCAAGACCCTGGGCGGACCGCTCACGATCGCCAACGTGGCCTACATCTATGCGGGCGAAAGCTTTTTTGACTTCGTCCTCTTCCTCGGTATCATCAGTGTCAATTTGGCGGTGATCAATTTCCTGCCGATCCCGGTCCTCGACGGCGGACACATGGTATTCCTGGTCTACGAGAAGTTGCGCGGTCGGCCGGCCTCGGAGCAGGTGCGGATCGCCGCGACCTACGTGGGCTTGATGTTGATCGTGTCGCTGATGATCTTCGTGATCTATTTAGATGTCAAGCGCGGCTGGTTCTAAGCATGAAACTCGGAGTCATGAGCAGCGGAATCGCTCCGCTCGGTTGGGACAAGGCTCTGGCGTATTGCCAGCAACTCGGTTTGGACGCCATCGAGCTGCCTTGCGGCGCTTACGCCCGGAGCAAGCTGCTCGATGCCGAAGCGGCCCTGGCCGATCCCGGCTTGCAGCGCAAGATCAAGGACGATGTCGCCCGGCACGGCCTGGTGATCAGTGCCGTGTCGTGTCACGGCAATCCGCTTCATCCCGATCCGGAAGTGGCACGCGCGCATGAGCGCGCCCAGGACGTGGCGGTGCGCCTGGCGCCGAAGTTGGGCGTGGAGGTAGTCTGCACCTTTAGCGGCTGTCCCGGCGGCGCCCCGGGCGATCGGACTCCCAACTGGGTCACCTGTGCCTGGCCGCCCGACTACCCGCGGATCCTCACGTACCAGTGGAACGACGTCCTGGTTCCCTACTGGCAGCGTAAAGCAGCGGAGGCTCGCAACGAAGGGGTCCGGATCGCGTTCGAGGCCCATCCCGGCTTTGCGGTCTACAATCCCGAAACCTTGCTGAAGTTGCGCCGCCTGGCCGGAGACAACCTCGGGGCGAATCTCGATCCGTCGCACTTCTTTTGGCAGGGCATTGATCCGGTGGAGGCGGCGCGCGTGTTGGGGGATGCGGGTGCCATCTACCATGTGCATGCCAAGGACACCGCCATCGACTTGCACAACACGCGCATCAACGGCACGCTGGATACCAAGGGTTATGGCGACCTGGCGAACCGCTCGTGGGTATTTCGCACCTGCGGCTACGGCCACGGCGATGAGTTCTGGAAGCCGTTCGTGAGCATGCTGCGCGCCAAGGGGTATGATGGCGTTCTGTCCATTGAGCATGAAGATAGCTACATGAGTGTCCAGGAAGGATTCGAGAAAGCGGTGGCGTATCTCCGGACCGTCCTCATCCGCGATGCCTCGGCTCAGGCTTGGTGGTTCTGACCCGGTTGTTCTCGTTGGGGAAAGTGAGCATGGCGACTCCACATGAGAAGATCCAGGCGCGTGCCGAGATTCCCCTCAGTGAAGTCAAGCCAGCGCTCACGCCCCCGGGGTCGAGCTCGGAAGCCGTGGCGAATCGGTCGCTGTGGATCGGTTTCCTGGTCTGGGTGGCGGGCTTCTCGTTCCTGATGCTGCTGCTGGTGTTCGATCTCATCGCCGGCCTGTTCTTTCGCCGCTAACC
>JBGQLF010000966.1:0-4868 GCA_041499985.1 Gemmataceae bacterium | reverse complement strand
CCTCCAGCGCAGCGACGGCACCGGCGCGCTTTTTCGGCCCGTGCATGACCGAGGCGTCCAACTGGACGACGCCGTCGGCGTTGGGCAGGCCGCCATAGCCGACGCTGGTATCCTCGGGGTCGAGTTCCAGGATGTTCACGCCCGCAATGACCGCGTCCAGAACGTCGGCTCCTCCGGTAAGCATCTGGAAGGCCTTCTCGACGCAGGTCACGTTCCCGCCGTTCTTGTAGCGGTTGCCGTTGGCCGCGGAGATGACCACGGGCTTGACCCCGCCCCCTGTCACGACCTGCGGCCCTTGGCCTGGCGCCTCGCCAGGTCGGATGCCCATGATCCCGACCGCGGCTCCGCTGAGGACGAAGTTCCGGCGACTCAGTTTCTTGCCCATGCTAGGTTCTCCCATGCTGCCCGGCGGGACAGCCGATCACGACCGACGTTGGCCGCCCCGGTGGCCGCAACGCTATCCTCACGGACGCCGGCCGGGACTTCAAGCAGAAACAGGCGGCAATGCAAATGGCCTACGCCCCATACCGGCGAAAAACGTTGCAGTCGGTCCGTCGCGAAGGTAGCCTGAGCCTCTGGAATCGGAGCCGAGATCTAAAGTTTCGCAAAGTGTAGAATGTGGACAAAAATTGAGGAGATCGCCGTGTTCACCCCACGTTCCGTTCGCTGGTCACTCGGCTTGGTCCTGTCGGCGGTTGTTGTGGGCCCGTTCGTACGAGGCGAGGATCCGCCCAAGAAGCCCGACGCCGGCAGTCCACCGCCGCCGGTGCAGATGACCGCCCAGGAAGACCACAAGCGGATGATGGACCTCTTGAATATCAAGGAGCTTCGGCGGGGGGCGAACGGCAGAGACCGTACGGCCCCGAACGCGGCCAATTACGACGAAACCAAGGCCAACCCCTTCCCAACCCTGCCGGACCCACTGGTCTTGAAGAATGGACAGAAGGTCACGACCGCGGAGGTGTGGTCGAAGCAACGGCGCCCGGAGATCGTGGAGGATTTCGACCGGGAGATCTACGGCCGGGTTCCCAAGGACACGCCCAAGGTGAAGTGGGAGGTGACCGGCACGACCAAGCAAACCCTGGGCGACGTGCCGGTCGTCACGAAACAACTCGTGGGCCACGTCGACAATTCGGTGTATCCGCAGATTACCGTTGACATCCAACTGACGTTAACCACCCCGGCCAACGCGACGGGTCCGGTGCCGGTGATGATGGAATTCGGCTTCGGCGGGTTCGGCCGCGGCCTGGGAGGGCCGGCCCGTGGAGGGGCGACTCCGCCCGCGACTCCACCTGCCGGCCGTGGCGGGCCCGGCGGCGGGCCCAGCTGGCAACAACAGGTCCTCGCCAAGGGCTGGGGCTACGCCATCCTCTCCCCCAACAGTGTCCAGGCCGACAATGGCGCGGGCCTGACGAAGGGGATCATCGGCCTAATGAACAAGGGCCAGCCCCGCAAGGTGGACGACTGGGGAGCGCTGCGGGCCTGGGCCTGGGGAGCCAGCCGGGCTCTCGATTACTTCGAAACCGATAAGGCGGTGGACGCCAAGCAGGTCGGCCTCGAAGGCCACTCGCGCTACGGCAAGGCGACCCTCGTTGGCATGGCGTACGACGCTCGGTTCGCTATTGCGTACGTCAGCTCCTCGGGCGCGGGGGGCGCGAAACTGCATCGCCGCAACTGGGGCGAACTGGTGGAGAACGTTGCCGGCTCGGGCGAGTACCACTGGATGGCAGGCAACTACATCAAATACGCCGGGCCGTTGACCTGGAACGACATGCCGGTGGACTCTCACGAACTGGTCGCCCTGTGCGCCCCGCGGCCCGTGTTCATCAGCGCCGGCGCGACGAACGGAGACGGTTGGGTCGACGCCAAGGGCATGTTCCTGGCTGCTGCCGGCGCCGGGCCGGTGTACCAGCTCCTCGGTAAGATGGACCTGGGGACAGCCGAGTTCCCCGCGATCGACACCGCGCTGATCGACGGCGACGTCGCCTTCCGCCAGCACACCGGCGGGCACACCAGCGGCCCGACCTGGCCGACGTTCCTGAAGTTCGCCGACCGATACATCCGGGCTCCAGCCCAGAAGCAGCCGACGGCTCCTGACAAGTGATCCGGCGGATCACTTCCTCACCGGCGCGTGTTTCTTCGCTTGAGAAGTGGCCGGAGGTCAGCGGAGCCAAGCCCCTCACGGGCGACCTGGCGGGCTTCTTCCGGATGCGGGCTGGTGATTACCGGCTGCAATTTCGGGTCGAGGGGGAAAACGTTATCGTGGTCAAAGTTGGGCACCGCGACCGTTTCTATGAGGATTGACCGCATGCCGCAAACGATCCAGCTAGACGGCAAGGCTTACGTCGTCATCGAGCGGGTCGAATATGACCGGTTGGTAACGCTCGCCAAAGCTGGGGAACCACCTGCCTACCCCGAGGGGGACGCCAAGGGCAATGTACCGGCGAAGGAATACCTTCGCGTCAGCATTGCGCGAGACATCATTCGCGACCGAGTTGCCGTCGGCTTGAGTCAGAAGGAGCTTGCGGAACCGGCTGGCATCCGTGTTGAAACACTTTGCCGTATTGAAAGCGGCAAGCACACGCCGTCTGTCACTACGATCGAGAAGATCGACCGGGCCTTGAGGAAGGCGAAGAAGGGGTAGGTGAACCGTGGAACCGTTTTGTAACGGACCGCACGCAACGGGTCTCTCGGATCGGCACGGCGCTGGCTCTTCAACTGAGCAAGGACCTACGGCGACGACCGCAGGTCCTTGGCTTCTGCTGGATGGACCCAGTACTCGGGGAGGCCCGATCAACCGGTGGCTACAATCTCCGCGGCCCGGGCGCGATCGCGCGGACGATGCCAACAAGGATACACGCGCCGATGAACGCGACGACAATGCTCCCCCAGAAGCCCATGTCGCCCTCCACCAGCAACCCGAACACAAAGCCGCCGATCAAGGCCCCGATCAATCCCACGATAATATCACCGACGACGCCGTACCCACTACCGCTCATCACCACGCCCGCCAACCAACCGGCGATCAGGCCGACGATAAGCCACGCAATCACACCGCCCGCATGCAAACTCAAGGCTGCAAGAATGGCCATAGCTCTATCCCCCCCTTTCAAACTTTGCCTTTTCCCAGCTGGGATGGACACCGTCCGGGAACAAATCTGTGAAACACCACGTCCAGGCGAAAGATCAAACCATGCCGAACCGCCAGGAATCACAGCACATTCTGTGCCAGAAGGATGCCTGATCGGGGAGTGTGCCCTGGGATAGGGTTCCTCTCGTTCATAAATCCACCACCATACCGATGAAAGCTTTGATGAGCTTGGGCTTGCACCTGGAAGTCATGGGATCAGAAATCGGCATCTTGTAGCACACCCGCTTGACCGGTTTCTCGTTGGGACCGACCAGCTCTTGCCAGCTCAGCCACACTCAGACGGTCTGCCTTTTTCGTTGCCCTGCGCCAGCTATTCTGATACAGGCAGGAAACTTCTTGCGCTTGCACGCATCGGTTCGGAGTCTTGAGGGAAACGCATGGGTAAGGACGCGCACAGCCCCGAGGGCAACTTCGACGCCGTCAGCGACGAAGTGGCCGCCAAGGTTCCGCAACGTTCAGAACAGCTCCGCCCCGAAGAACGGGCCTACTTGCAAGAGCACGCGCTGAAGAAGCCCCTCCGCGTGCTCGATATCTGGGCGCTGGGTGTCGGCGTAGTCATCACGGGCGAGTATTTCGGCTGGAATCTCGGCCTGAAGGACAACGGACCCGTGGCGATGTTGGTGGCCTCGCTGATCGTCTGCCTCCTCTATTTGACCTGGGTGCTAGCCCTCGCGGAGCTGTCAGTGGCCATGCCGTTTGCGGGTGGGCCGCTTGCCTATGGCCGCCGCGCCGTCGAGCCGTCGCTCGGCTTCGTCATGGGCTGGTCGATGTTTCTCGAATGCCAATTCGCCACCATCGCGACGGCCCTGGCCACGGGTGGCTACATCGCCTTCCTGCTCAATCCCGATCAGCCGAATGAGACCGTGGGTGTCTGTGCGGCCCTGGCCACAGTGGTCGTCTTCTGCGTGCTGCACGTGCTGGGAGTCAAGGAACAGTCGTTGGCCATGGTCGTGATGACCTACGGCGCTATCCTCGGCCTGGTTCTCTTCTGGATTGCTGCCGGCACCAGCACGACGTTTTCCTGGCAGCGCGTTTGGCCCAACCCGGTACTGCCCGAGGCCAAGGGCTGGGCGGCCGTCCTCGAGGCGGTGCCGTACGCCTTGTGGTGGCTGGTCATTATCGAGACGGTGGCCTTGGCTGCTGAAGAGGCACACGAACCACATCGCACCATCCCACGCGGCCTGGTCTGGGCCCAGCTGACGCTGATCGTGCTCGTGGTCTTGACCTGGCTGTTCGCCTGCGCGACGCTCGATTCTCAGGAACTGGCCGTAACCGTGCAGAAAGACGCGACGGGCCGACTGGAGGAAGTGCCGGTGGATTATCCCCTCGCCAAGGCGTTCCGCGCGCTGCCGGTGGGCAAGACGCCGGTGCTGCTTTACGGCTTCGGAGCCATCGCCCTGTTTGGCATGATCGCCAGCTACCACGGGATGGTCTACGGCACCAGCCGCCAAGCCTTCGCGCTCGGGCGCGCGGGCTATCTTCCCGCGATCCTCGGACAGGTGCATAGCCAGCGGCGTACACCGGTGCCGGCCCTGGTGATTTGTAGCCTGCTCACCGCCGGTTTCGTCGTCGCCAACCTCTGGTTCAAAGATGCGATCGCCGTCGCCGTCCTCGTGTCGACGTTGACCGCCCTGGTCTGGTATATCCTCGCCATGGGCTGCCTGTTCATTCTGCGGCAGCGCGAACCCGCTCTGTTCCGTAAGTACCGGGCGCCACT
>JBGQLF010000965.1:0-4869 GCA_041499985.1 Gemmataceae bacterium | reverse complement strand
GGACGAGGTTTGCCGGATTTATGAGAGTCGGCCATAGGTGATTTGGGGCGAGCGCTCTTTGTAGGATGGCCTTCCCAGGCCGTCCATTGCTTTGGGACGGGTTAGGAAACCCATCCTACTTGCTGGAATTTCGGCTGCTACTCGATCACGCACTCTTCCAATTGTTTCGGCACGCTCGTCAGCACTTCGCAGCCGTCGGGCGTGACCAGCACATCGTCTTCGATCCGCACGCCCCCCCAGCCGGGGAGGTAAATCCCCGGCTCGACCGTCACCACCATGCCGGCTTGCAAGACGACGTCGGAATTCGGCCGCAGGGCCGGGGCCTCATGTACTTGTAGACCGATGCCATGGCCCAGGCCATGCCCAAAAAAGTCGCCGAAGCCCGCCTGTGCGATCACGGCCCGGGCCTCGGCATCCACGTCGGTGGCTTTCGTTCCCGGATGGATACGGCGCAGCGCCTGTTGCTGCGCTTGCAGCACCACTGTGTACACGTCTTCGAAGTTCGCGTTCACCGCTTCTGCTTCCTGCCGCGGTCGAGGGGAGGACCGGGAGAACGTAGAATTGTTACGGGTCCGGAGAACACGTGTCAAGTCGCTTTTGTAGAAGCGGCCACTCGCTCCCCAATCGACGAGCACAAAGTCCGCCTCGCCCACCGTCTTGCTCGTCGGCGGCGCGTGCGGCAACGCCGCCCGTTCCCCCACGGCCACGATGCTGGGAAAGCTGGTACAGCGGCCCCCCGCCCGGCGCACATACGCTTCCAGGGCGTCGCTGAGATCCTTCTCGCTATCCTCCGGCCGCAGCAGGGCGCGGAACACCGTGAAAGCCCGCTCGGCAAACCCGATCGCTTCGCGGATGGCCGCCACTTCCGACGGATCCTTGAGCACGCGCAGCCGTTCGACCCGTTCTCGGTCCCCCTTCCAGGACCGCGTCGGAAGCAGTTCCCGCAGCGTCTCCAGCTCGGCCACAGTCAAGTACGCACTTTCGAAACCTAGCGCGGTAAATCCCAGCTTACCCAGGACTTCCGCCACGGCATGCGGCAAGGTTTGCGCAGGCGGGCGGATGTGTACCTCGAGGCCGGGACATTCCGCAGCCAGCTGCTGGGTGAAGCGGGAATCACTGACGAGCACAGTGCGCTCGCGGCCGAGAAGAAGAGGACTGCTCTCGCCGCTGAAGCCGGTCAGATAGGTGACATTGACCGGATTGCTGATGAGAACGGCATCGAGCCCTTCGGACTGGAGGTCTTGGGCCAGTTGTTGACGGCGGAGAGCGGGGTAGTCCATCGGCATCGGCTCCAAGGGCAACCTCGTTCATTGTCGATAGTCGGTGGACAGTTGGCAACGGGTTGGCATTCCCTGGAGCTTGTACCACGGGGCGGGCGGAGATCCGTCAGCAGTTGCGAAACCCAACCCTAGCTGCTTCAAGGCCGCTCTTGGAGCAAGGGCGCGGAAGAGAGGAGCTTGGACGACCCGATGGCACCAGGGAATAGGAGCGCACCTGTTCGGGCTTCTCCGCGTGCTCGCCGGTCCCGACCTGGGACAAACCTTTACCGTGGCCGATAGGGAAACCGTCATGATCGGCCTTGGTCCGGCGAGCCCGACCCATCTCCGTGATCCTGACGTCTTCCAGTTCCATTGTCTGGTCCAGATGCGAAATGGCAGAGCGCGGCTCGCAGACCTGGGACGCGGCCGGATGGCCCCGGCTGTGGCATCCTGGGCGGGGCGCTCCGCCAAGCCTCAGCGATTCAGTTTACTCCCCTGTCTTCGGTCGAATGCCTACAGCCGACAACTTGGAGCTCGAGCTGGTCGTCAAAGCGGTCTACGGCAAAGACAAAGACGTGCTGAGGCGGCATCCGTTGCTTATCGACCAGTACGAAGCTGTACTCGAAGGCGGCAAGTGGAGCCATCCTACCGCCGAGCCGACTGTCTGGGTCCTCCGCGAGCTCCTTCACCAATCGCTGATAGACTTCGATGTGGAGTTCTCGCGGTAGATGCCAAGAGGTGATGTCCTGTTTAACCCGGTCCGCAATCCGTACTTTGTAGCTCACGAAGGATTTCCTCCGCGGACTGGCAGCTACCCTTCCCAAAGTCCGCACGAGATGCCGTGATCTGATCGGGATCCAGGAATGGCCAGCGCTCGAGCAGCTTGCTTTGGAAATGCTTGATCTGGCCGAGTGCCTCTTGGAATTCAGCTGCCTTGTCCACCTCGTAGCCTTTTGCCGCGGCCCGTTGAATACAACCCTGCACCTCGGTGAGGACGTTGATGGTTCTCTCGAAGCCGATCCGCAGCATCTCGCCAACCTGCTGCACAGCGGGGAGCTTATCTGCAAATAGGAATCCCCAGGCCAGGTTTAGCCACTCCCGTAAGAAGTCACGCATCCCTAGGCATTCACGCACCACGTCCTCAAGATCGCGCACTTCCATCGCGTCGCCATGATCGGCCTTCCAGGATTCGACAGCATCCTCGATCGTTCGCACGCGACCGCGGCAGATGACGCTCTTGGTTTTCACAGGAGGACCCTCCCGCGAGCTTGGTTGGCTCGATTCCCCTGTTCTTAAACGATCTAGCCCGTGGCAGACAAGAAAAGAGCCGTGGCAATTCTGTCGCAGAATGCCCCAGCCCTGCTAGTACGACGGGCGCCGTTTCAAAACTCGTGTCTTCTCCTAGCTTAGGTTGAGCGCGCATGTCAAGCAACAGTGAAGTTGTCTCTGGAAATCGGGAAATCGCCAGTTTTCTTTCCAGCTGGTCCGACACCGACGCGCGATCTAGGCAAGCCATCCAAGCGAAGGGATGAGTGAACCCACGGCGAAGACGCCTATTCGACCGAGAGGACAGAACCGGTCTACAACGCAGGAATTGCAACTTCGCCGGCTTTTCTCGTGGTTTCACCAGCGCGAAGTGCGTGAGAGAATTCACCCAGGTTCCTTGCCTGGGGCCGATTCGTGACCTAGGGTTCGTTGAGATTCACGTGCATCTGGCGTCTCCCGTCCATCAGCTGAATGCACACGTCCGTGTCAGGGTACGTGCAGAGAGAAGCAACCCGAACCATTTCGATTCCGTGCTCTGCGCCTCGGTTCCCCCTCCAGAACCGCCTTTACTCCCCATGTGAGCACGGCTCAACTCCATGAAGGGCGGCACGCCTGCCGTCGAGGTTCTCCCCCACTCCCCCGGTTGCCTCGCGGTCTGCACCGGATCGTCTGCTCCTTCGCGGAGCCGGGCCGCATTTCGTCTTGGTGCACAAGGGGGACACAATGCGACGCAAGGCAGTCCTACAACTCGAGGCGCTCGAAGACCGCTTTCTCCTCACGGGCCTAACCGATTTCCAGGTCAACTCCCCCCCGCTGGCCGTCATGAACCAGCTCAATCCTGCGGTGGCGGTCGATGGCCAGGGCAACTTCGTGGTCGTCTGGCAAGGTATCAACTCCGGTAACGGCAATTTTGATATCTTCGCCCAACGGTACCACAGTGACGGGACCCCACTGGGCGGGGAGATGCTCGTCAATGCCATAACGGCCGGTGCGCAACAGTTCCCCAAGGTTGCTACCGACACCGCCGGTGACTTCGTGGTCGTCTGGAGCGGCCCGAATCCGAGCAACGGCAAGACCGATCTTTATGGACGCCGCTTCGATGCCACCGGCCAAGCGCTCACGGGAGATGTGCTGCTCGACCCGAGCAGCGAAAACCTGGATTCCGGGGCGCGCGTGGCCATGAATGCCGCCGGGACCGAGGTCGTGGTCACGCGCACCGAGAAGATCAGTACGCAGCAACAGGACGTCTACGCCCAACTCTACGACGGCACCCTCAATGCACGCACACCGAACGGCAACCCCTCCACCGCTTTCTCCGTGGATACCCCGAGGCTCGGGTTCCTCCAGAACACTTCGCGGGTGGCCATGGACGCGGCCGGCAACTTCACCGTCACCTGGAGCTAGCCTTCGGCGACGACGCTTCTGAACACCGTAGTCGGCAAGCGTTTTGACGACCTGGGAGACCCGCTCACCACTGAATTCCTCATCGCCACTGGTAGCACGAGTAGCACCAGCGTAACCAATCTGGCCCTGGCCCTAGCCCCGAATGGCGGCTTCCTGGCGCTCTGGCTGAATATGGCGAGCAACAACCTGGTGATGGCTCTGCCGTTCGATGCCTCCAATTCTCCCGGCACCCCCTTCGTGGTCGATCCAACTAACAACAGCTCCTCCGCCGCAGTTGGGTTTGACAGCGCCGGTAATGCCGTGATCACCTGGGAAACGAGTCCGGGGAACCTGTACGCCCAGCGTTACGACACCAGCTACAAGCCGGTCGGTACGAGCCCGAGCCCGCTTCTTCTCAACCCTACTGTGCTCGCCTCGAATCAGAGTCCCGTCGCCTTGGCGGTCGCCGGTGATGGTACCTACCTGGCGTCCTGGGCTGTATCTCCGCAGGTCGGAAACCCGGCTATACGTGCTACCCTGGTGCGACCACCGGTGCTCAGCAGCATCGCCGGTGCGATCACCGGTCCGGAAGGTAACCTGTTTACCTTCTCTGCCAACGCCACCGCGGATTCTCCGCTCACCTACAGCTGGTCCACCAACGGCGGCAGCATCGTCGGCGCTGCGAGCGGTCCCAATGTGCAAGTGGTCTCCACCCAGGTCGGCAGCTATACCCTCACGGTGCGCGTCACCGACATTTACGGAGGGAGTGTCAAGGGAACGGTTACCTTTACGGTGACCAATGTGCCGCCGACGCCCAATGCAGGCCCCGGTCAGACGATCCTGGAGGCCGGTACGGCCACCTTCCACGGCACAGTCAGCGATCCGGGAAGCGACAACGAGACCTACACGTTCGACTGGGATTTTGCTTATGACGGCAAGACCTTTCACGCGCAGTCGAGCG
>JBGQLF010000964.1:0-4871 GCA_041499985.1 Gemmataceae bacterium | reverse complement strand
TTACAAGACAGGGATCAAAGTCACCGACGAAGAATTGGCAGCGATCCAAATCAAGAGGCATAAGTTCCACGGAGAGTGGAATTATACGATCTCACCGCGAGAGTAACAATTCGACAAGTTATTTTGGAACAGTTCCTAAGGGGAGAAGGTATCGCTAGCAAGGCTCTCTTGGCCCCCGTTGGCGGGACTGGGCGGCGGAGCCCCCTCTAGCCAACGACAGGCACCGCATTTGGGGCCGTTCTGTATCCTGCCGTCAGGTTTCCAAATGTACTGGCCTGTTAAGCTGGCCGGAGCCGAAACGAAACTTTAGCGCAAAAAGAAAGGCTCCTTCAGCCATGCCGCCGCATATTCTCGTGTTATCGGCTTCGGTGGGCGCCGGCCATATGCGCGCCGCCGAGGCGGTTGAGCAGGCCCTGCGCCAGGTCGTCCCCGACGCCGTCGTCAAGAACCTCGACGTACTCGAGATGACCAATGCCGCGTTTCGGCAGGTCTATGGCAAGGCCTACCTGGACCTGGTCAACAAGGCGCCGCATGTCCTGGGCTATTTCTATGACATGCTGGATCGGCCCAGTGGTTCGGGCCGCAATCGCGGCGACCGCCTACGCCTGCTCGTGGAGAAGTTGAACCTGCGCACGTTTATCCGCTTTCTCCAGGCGGAGTCGTGGGACCTGGTGATCAATACCCACTTCCTCCCCGCCGAGATCATTGCCTCGCTCCGCAAGCAGGGTGAACTGGAACTGCCCCAGGTCACGGTCACGACCGATTTCGAGACCCACCGGCTTTGGGTCAACCAGCCGTGCGAGCATTACTTCACCGCCACCGAGGAAGGGGCGCTCTACCTCCAATCCTGGGGCGTGCCCCACGACTGTACGACCGTGACGGGCATTCCCATTCACCCACTCTTCAGCGAGCCGAAGGACCGCGGCACTTGTCTGGCCCACCTCGGACTGATTGGCGATCGGCCCATTGTGCTCCAACTCGCGGGCGGGTTCGGCGTTGGTCCCATCGAGAAACTCTACCGCGCCCTGCTGGAGGTGGCCGTGCCCCTTGAGATCGTGGTCGGCACAGGTCGCAACGAGAACGCGAAAGCCCAGTTGGAAGCGGTGCCGGTGACGGCGCACCACCGGGTGAGGATCCTCGGCGTCACCAATCAGATGGATGAGCTGTTGGCGGTGGCCGACCTGGTGGTCTCCAAGCCGGGCGGCCTGACGACCTCGGAGACCCTGGCGCGGGGTGCGGCCATGGTCATCGTCAATCCGATTCCCGGTCAGGAGAGTCGTAATAGTGATTTTCTCCTGGAAAACGGCGCTGCCATCAAGGTCAACAACGTTGCCACTCTGGCGCATAAGGTGACCGCGCTACTGCGGGACGCCGATCGGTTGGCCCAGCTCAAGGCGAATGTGGGCCGGCTGGGCCGACCGCGAGCCGCGTTTGAGGTGGTGGAGCGTTCGCTGAAGTTTGCCAAGACCTAGTGTTCACGCCAGCAAGCGCTTGACGATCAACGTCGCATAGGAGCCGCGCGGCAGCTCGAAGCGGAGCAGGAGCTGGTGCCGTCCCGGATGCCTTTCGTCGGGCCCGCTTTCGTAGGTGAACTGTGCGGGTCGGCAGAGCGCGGCGCGTTCTCCTTTGGAGAAGAACAGCTCGCGGATTCCCCGAACCTTGAGCTGGCTCAACTCCAACCCTTCCTCGGCTAGGACTTCGTGCACCAGCGGTGCCTGCGGATCCGTAGCGTCGATCTTCAGGCGGGCTGTCGGCAGCGGCAGGGAGAGCGCCGCCAGCGCGGCCAGTTGCTCCTCCCCCAGTAGGCGGGGCATCGGCACCGAGCCCAGGCGCAAGCGGACGGACAGAATCTGCTCGGGCCCGCAGTGGCGTTCGAGCCAGCGTGCCAGAAGTCGATTCCAGAGATAACTCTGGTAGGCGGAGAGATAGAGACCGCGCAGCTCGGGACGCAGGCGGGCGACGGCGCCACGGAAATCGCCAGGGTGATGCGTGAGGTAATCGACCAGATTGAAGGCGTGGCCTCGAGGCAGGAGCTGTTTGCAAAGCGCCCAGTCGCCCCAGTGCGCACGCAGCAGGGCCTTCTCGTGTTTTTGCGCTGCGCGGTCATTGGCATAGGGCGCGGTCAGGGCCAGGCACAAGGCGTCTTCAAGACGGCCCTGGACGAGTGCGTGTGCCACGAACTCGTCCCCTTCGGAGACGGAGCCGAAGCGCTGGTCATCGAAGTAATTGGGAACTCCTTGGGTCCGCACTTCCTGCGCGGCTCGTTCGGCGGCCTCGACCGCGGCAGGTTCCAGTGCTCGCAGGCGGATGTGGAAACGATTGGCGCGGATATCCTTGGACGTGTACGGAGCCGGCACATGACCGAGGAATTCGACCCGTACACCGTGATGCCTTAGTCCACGCCGGGGTCCGTGAAAAATCGTCAGGTACTGCACGGTCAGGGCATGCCGATCCTTCAGGCCGCCATAGGACACCCGACCCAGCTCCAGCTGCCAGCGCCGACGAATCACCTGAATGGCATCGGTGGTGTTCCAACCGTGCTTTTCCAGGCGATAGAGCGCGAACGGTCCTTGCCCGCTTGGCACCAGGTCGGTCAGCTCCTCCACTTGAAAATCTTCAGGTTGCTGCTTCAGCTTCATGACAGCTTGAGAGATCGGAAAGCCGGCGAAAGGAGTCAGCGGCGGCAGAAGGGGAAATGGTCAGACGGGAAAAAAAGTGAGACCGAGAGACGCGAAACTCGAAACCGTCGCCCAGTCAGCTTCGAATCTCGTGTTGTCTCTCGATCTCATCAGTCGCGGTGTTTGAGCACCGCCCAAACACCGCGACCAAGATAACAGAGAAAGACATGTGTGCAAGAGAATTTCGGCAATTTTTTCCGGCTCTGCTTCGGCCATTTCTCCGCTCAGGGACTCTCCTTCCCGGACGAACGGAAGTGACCCACGTACTCGATCGCGGCGATGGCGCTCCAGTAGATCAGGAGCTGGCCACCAACCCAGGGACGGAAGGTTGCCGGTACGTGCAGGATCAACAGGCCTGCCAGGCCGCTGACGAGGCCCAGGAGGTAGATCACGCGCACCGCCCTGGGCGAACTTAGCCCAAGCTTCACGAGCCGGTGAGAGAGGTGTTGCTTGTCGGCATGGAAAGGGCTATGCCCTTGCCACAACCGCAAGGCCACGACCGAGGTCAAGTCATACCAGGGCACGGCCAGCACGCACAGCGGCAGGAGCCAGGTCTGCGCCCCACCGGCAGCGCTGAAACTGCCCCCGAGACTGCGAACGCCCAGGAAGAAACCGAGAAACGTACTGCCGGCGTCGCCCATGAAGATGCGGGCGGGCGGCAGGTTGAACCACAGGAACCCTGTCAGTGCACCCATCAGGGCCAGGAATGGCACAACCGGCTGCCAGTCCCAGGTTCCATCCTGGCCGATCAACAAGGCGAGGGCGAAGATCCCGGCCGCGATCCAGGCGACCCCGCCCGAAAGTGCATCCATGTTATCCAGCATGTTGAAGGCGTTGATGAGCCCTACAATCCAGAACACGGCAGCTGCCCGGTACATCCAGCCCACGTCGCTCGGCCAACCGAAGACGACCACGAGCGCAGCCAGAGTCTGCACGCCCAACCGGCCTTGCCAGGGGAGGGGACGCAGGTCATCCACAAGGCCGAGGAGCACAATCGCGCCGCCGAGCAACAGAATGGAATCGGTGTCTCCCCCGCGTCCTTGCGGCAGCAGCGCCAGAGTCAGCAGCAGGGCCAGGTAGATCGCCAAGCCTCCGCCTTTCGGCGTCGGCTGCAAGTGGACCTTGCGCGCACTGGGCAGGTCCACCAGCCTCACGTGGGGAGCCCAGCGCCGCAGGAGGGCAGTCAACAGCCAGGCAGTCAAGAACGCGATGCCGAACGCGGCGAGAGGAAGAGTCGGCTCGGAAGGCGCAAATACAGGCCAAGAAGACACGCCACGTTCTCCGCAGGACAGGGTGTAGTTACGGTTTCTTCGTCGCCAATTCGCGCAGCCGTTCGCGGTAGAAATCCCGGGCCTGCTTCAGGAAGGCAAGCACGCATGGCTGCCGATAGTCGGCGTAGGTCCAGGGACAGGTGACAAAGGTGCCCGCCTCATAGCGCAGCGTTACCTCGGCGAAAATGCCGGCGCGCAAGTAAACCCGATGTGCCTGATCCTTGGTGGTTGCCAGCAAGAACTTTCCCAGCGACAGCACACCCGGATCGAGATTCAGCGGCCGCGGCTCAGGATAGGCTCCGCCCTGGGCCAGCTCACGTTCCAGGGCATTCGTTGCTAGCTTGGCATCCGGCAGGCAGTCCGCCGGCACACAGTCGTGAAAAACGATGAATTGTTTGCGGAGCCCCGCCCCCATGGTCGGTTCATAGTACCGGGTCTGAGTGAATTCGTACGCCAAGCTCACCAGGGCCACGGGGCCGAAGATTTCTTGCAACCGCAGCTGGGCCCAGGCCCGCGCCTCCGGATGCCGGCTGAACGTGGCGACGATGAGTAAGACGGGATTCGGCTGACGCGGCTCGGCCATACACTCCGAATTGCAGATTGCAGATTGCAGATTTGAAATCGGAGACTTGCCTTTCCATCTGCAATCTCAAATCTGCGATCTGCAATCCGCCGATTAGTTCTTGCCCGGCGCGGCAACGAGCTCCTTGAGCAGCGCATCCACCGCGTCATCCATCTCCTTGTCGCGGACTCCCTTGTACCGAATCATGCCTTTGTGATCCAGCACGTAAATCGTCGGCAGAAAACGAATGTTCCACTGTTTGCCGATGGGGCCGTCTTGTCCATCAAACCAGGAACGCCAGGTCATCTTTTCATCTTGCTCGGTCTTTTTCATGATCTCTTTGCTGGGGTCGAAATCGAT
>JBGQLF010000963.1:0-4874 GCA_041499985.1 Gemmataceae bacterium | reverse complement strand
TTCCCTCACTTTATACGACACCTCCTTTTGGGGGCGGAATTTTTCAAAGTGCCGGCGCCCCACACCGCAATTTTCAAAATTGCCCGCCACAATGTTTTGAACCAGGCCCCCTACCTTGCTGGGGGAACGCTCTGTTCCCTCAAGTTGGATACCCGCAATCCATGCGCCGGAAACCTCGCTGACCAGGAAAGGGTGGTGTCCCAAAAATAGGCAACCGACTGCGCATTTGTAAGCAAGGCATTTCCAATTACACTGGTAAACAGGGTACTTTCAGAGCTTCTTGTCCCTTGTCTGGTTGCTCGGACACTTTCCTTGCTGCCAGGGCATGGAGGGCTCTCCTCGCAACCAAGGGCAGTCCAGGTATGGCTCAGGAGTCTTCCTTGCACGAGCTACAGTCCAATGGCGGGCTGATTTCCTGAAAGAACTCCAAACTGGACTGTTGTGCAGCGGCCTGCGAAACCAGAGGGGGGACGTTTCCAACTGCAAGATCTTCTTGAAAAAAGGGAAGCAACATGGCGCGCGCTTTGCAATTCATTTCCCAATCGGATTCTGCCTGCCCCCCAACATCTCTCCTCGAGGAAGCTGTCCCCATGCAGCGGCGCATACTGATTGCCGAGGACAACGAATTGACGCGCCAGCAGCTCCAGCAGCTGTTGGAGAACGATTCCAAGATCAAAGTGGATACCACCGGCGACGGGTTCGAAGCGCTCGAAGCCCTGGTCAACCACAATTACAGCATCGTCATCACCGATCTGAAGATGCCCCGTTTGAGTGGGATGCAGTTGATCGAGGAAGTGCAAAAGCGGCGTCTGCCGGTGACCGTCATTGTCACCACCGGCCACGGCAGTATCGACGAAGCTGTCCACGCCATGCGCATGGGCGCCTCGGACTTCCTCACCAAGCCGATGGATATCCAGCACTTGCGCCTGGTGGTCCAGCGTGCCCTGCGCGAGCGGATCTTGCAAGACGAAGTGACGCAACTGCGCGAACAGCTCCAGACCCGCTTTTGCTTCCAGAATATCCTGAGCAAGAATCCGCGCATGCACCAGGTCTTCGAGCTGATCAACAAGGTGGCGCAGACCACAACGACGGTACTGATCGAGGGCGAGACCGGGACCGGCAAGGAGCAGGTGGCGCGGGCCATCCACCAGGCGGCGCACGTCCGCACCGGTCCCATGATTGCAGTCAATTGCGCGGCCTTGCCGGAACACCTGCTCGAGAGCGAGCTGTTCGGCCACGAAAAGGGCGCCTTCACCAGTGCGGTCGGCCAGCGCCGCGGCCGGTTCGAGCTGGCCGAAGGCGGCACTATCTTCCTCGATGAAATCGGCGACGTCCCGGCGGCGATGCAAGCGAAGCTGTTGCGCGTCCTTCAGGAGCGCCGCTTCGAGCGCGTCGGCGGTAGCGAAAGCATCGAGGTGGATGTGCGCGTCATCGCCGCCACCAATCGGTCCCTGCTGCGCCTGGTCAAACAGGGCACCTTTCGCGAGGATTTGTACTACCGGCTCAACGTGGTCAAGATCGAGCTGCCGCCGTTGCGGGAGCGTCCGGAAGATATTCCGCTCCTGGCCACGCACTTTGCCGAGAAGTATGCCCGCCCCGGCGAACAGCCGAAGCAGATCGCGCCGCAAGCGATGGAGGTGCTGTTGCACTATCGCTGGCCGGGCAATATCCGCGAGCTGGAAAATGCCATCGAGCGGGCCTGTGTCACCTCGCGCGATGACGTCATCCACCCGGAGAACCTGCCGTCGGAAGTAATGCTGCCGGTGGCGCCCAAGCTGCCCTTCTCGATCGACCTGGAGCGCCCCTTGCCGGAGCTGCTCCGGGAGCTGACCGCCGACATCGAGCAGCAGTACATCCGCAAGGCGCTGAAGAAGAGTCACGGCAACATCGGCCGCTGTGCCAAGATTTGCGGCCTATCGCGCCGTAGCATTTCCGCCAAAATCGCCGAATACAAGATCAACAAGACCACGTTCAAGGAGCTTTAGAACACCTCTTCCCGTGTGCCTCGTTTAGCCGCGAGCCTGGGGCGAGCGCGGAGTCCGCGCTCGCCCCAGGCTCGCGGCTAAACGTTGTGGCATATGATTTGCTTTCCCTGCTGGAGGTACCTGAACGGCTCACTTTCGGTGAGTGAGTAGACCGGTTCCGTATCTCCTGTGAGGAAGGATGATCTCAGATGAAGAAGCTACTTGTCAGCTTGCTGGTCATGGCGCTGGTGCCGTTGATCGGGTGCGAATCCAAGAGCAGTCCCGGCGGCCCCGGAGCGACCCGGACCACGGACCGGGGAACGGGAGCCCATACCACCGCGGCGGGGAAAAGTGAAGACACCTTTACGATCGCTACTCCGACGTTGACGACCGACCTCAAGCAGGGCGAGAGCAAAGAAGTCACCATCTCGATCCAGCGGGGCAGCAACTTCAAGCAAGACGTCCAGTTGAAGATTAATGCGCCCCAAGGACTGAAGGTAACGCCGGCCAATCCGACCATCAAAGCTAGCGAGGAGAACGCCAAGGTCATGGTGGAAGCGCTCAACGAGGCCCCTCTGGGTCCTAGCACGATCGAAGTGACAGCCGCTCCGGAAACCGGAGTCTCGACTGCTGCGTCGTTCAAAGTCGATGTAAAGAAGGGCGGCTCTGAGTAATTGCCGGAGCGAGCTCATTCGCCTCCCCCGATCAACCGCTTGTTTGCAGCGGGCTGGCCGTTGCTTCCCGAGTCGCGGCAGCCCGCTCTTCCTGACGCGCCAGTTTTATCCGTCGCATCAGCCTCAAGCAGTCGGCACTCGGTCTTATCTTCCCTGGCGCTCGTGGACTGCCTCCGGTAGGAAGCAAGGGACGCACGTTTGCCCAGCGACCGGTACGGGGACCCCTTCCCAAAGGAGGGAAGCATGCAGCCAAGCGCAACCGATTACCTGGCCGAGATCACCAGCCGTGTCGCCCACGAATTCAATAACATCCTCAACAGCATCTTGCTGCAACTGGCCCTGTTCGAGCAGCGCGGCTTGGCGCCGCGGGAGTACCCGGAATTGGCAACCATTCGCCGCATGGGAACCGGGACGGCGGCCCTGATCAAACAGTTGCAACAACTCATCCACAAGCAGCAAGGGCCGCTGCACGCTCTCGACCTGAACACCACCGTCCAGCAGGCGCTACACGCCTGGCAACAGGAGAATCCCACGGCGTCCCCCGTCCACTGCGAATGGGCCCCTGACCTGCCGCCCGTGCTCGGCACCATTTCCGATCTGACCCGGCTAGTACACTTGCTGCTCAGTAGCTCCGCCGTGGCCTTGGTGGGAGCTTCGGGAACGATCACACTCCAGACGGGACGAACACCGCACTACATCCAGCTGAGCGTAGAGGATACAGGCCCGAGCCTCGCTCCCGAGCAGATGCTTCATCTCTTTGAGCCGTTCGCAGTCACCCGCACGGGTGGAGCCGGCTGGGAAATGATGGTCTGCAAGGCCCTGGCGGGACATCTCCAGGGCAATTGCCACGGCGAAAACCGGGCCGAGGGCGGCATGGTCTTTGTGATTGACTTGCAGCCAGCGTTCGAGTGAGCCGCGACCTCACCGGCCGGCGGCCAGGAGCGGGAGGACGTAGGCACGCAAATAATCCGGCTGGTAACCGCCATAGTGGCCGCCGTGATTGCCTGCCCACTCCACGCACGGATGCCAGGCGTGTTGCCGCAGTTTGCTGTACAGGACACCGTCTTCCGGCGTCTCCTCAAGGGGGCGAAAACCGATGCGTCCGGCCGGGCAGTGCCAGCCGCCATCCGCCGTGCCCACCAGCGTAGTGCCGACGCCGAGAAACCACCAATCGCGCGGGCTATAGAAGACATCGATCCCCTCGCGGGCATGGCACAAGGCTGGCCGTAAGTCGTATCCCGCCGATACCGATGGCGCCAGCAGCACAATGCGCTCCACCGTTCCCGGCGGCAGCGCTTCCGCAGCGGTCAACACGACCAGGCTGCCGGCACTGTGACCGACCAGGTAGATGGCGTGTTCCGGACAGGCGCGGTGGTAGGCCTCGACTTGTGCGGCCAGTTGGCAGCCGGCAGCGCGGGCATGGGCGTGGTCAATCTGATCGGCGAAGATCCGGCCGAAGCCGTGCGACCACTCGAACGGTTGCACGCGCAGGGGCAAGCTACAGTCGGAGACGACCCGGCACAAGGAGAGCGATGTGGCGTGGAAATCGCCCGCTCCATCGGCGGCGAAGACGATACCTCGAGTCTCGCTGAGGGCCGGCGGCGCATGGACTTCCTGCACGAACGCTGCGCAGCCGCATGCAACCCAGACCGGCAGCAACAGGAAGGCGCGAGACAAATTCGGCATGGCTGCTTCCCCAGCTGCACGAGGACCTATCCTTGACAGCGCTTCCAGGTATACTTACATGTCTGTTCGAGGACTATCCGAACCCCGGTCATTCCGCGTCAACTTTTTTCCGAACGCGCAGCAGACCCGGCAGAGTTGATACAGTTCACCCAGTTCGCCTCCTTGCGGCGTCGGGACAACCGACCTGCCCGAAGGAGGTCGAACTCTTTGCCTCCGTTGCTGCCCTTGCCGCGCCCCACTAGAAAGAGCATGTCCCCACAGGCCCGCCGTACGACGAGGAGTCTGCCACGAATGCGTAGTATGCTTGAGAGAAGTGGTTTTTCGGGAGGGATGCCGTGAACCCGTCTGCCCGTCCCCTGGCGCCCTCATTTCTTTCAAGGAAATACCTGGTGGCTGTTGCGTCGCCGGGTACCTGTTCCGGAGGATCCGTAATGTCTCGTCTGCTGCTCTACTTGCCGTTGTGTCTCCTATGGACTCCCATGCTGGTTCAAGGAACTCCGGTCGCTGAGCAGGAACCCTTACCCGAAGCCGAACCGGTCCGGTTCCTGGA
>JBGQLF010000962.1:0-4879 GCA_041499985.1 Gemmataceae bacterium | reverse complement strand
CAACTTGCCGGTGGGCCTCGGCAAGTTGCAAACTTGCCGCCACAATTCACAGCAGCCGACCTAACGTTGTCGGGCGCAGATACTTGAAACAATTTAGCATTCCGCATCGTACGCTGGCAACAGCGATTTGTCTTACTCGGGTGGTAAAATGATTTTTTCCTTGCTGAGGCCCTGCTGGGGACCCGTGAGCAGCCGTCGAGCTTCCTCCAGCGAAAGCGGCCACGGATCGGCGCTGCCGCGGAGCAACTGCCAGCCGTTTTCGCGATCGTCGCAAGACGGCACGGTCAGTTTTGCCAACGCCGCACACGCAACCTCGGCGGCGACGTGATACGCGCAACAGCGATTCTCCATTTCCTCAATACGACGGAGCATTTCCTGTTGGCCCGGGTCATAGGGACACGGAACCAGAAGCGCACGCGGCAGGTGGATCAGAAAGAGAGCCACGATCAGCAGGCTGAGGACGCGAAGTTGCCGGCGCGACAGCCTGCCGGTTGCTTCCAGATGGAACCAGCGGTCCTGTCCCCGTGGCAAGCCGCCGCACACCAGCAGCACCAGCCCCAGCTGGGGGAGCAAGTGATAACGGCCCCAGTTGGGTTGATTCATCACGCCGTCATACGCCCACTCGGCTCGGGCACTGTAGACGAGGAGATAGCTGAGCAGGATGCATCCCGTCCCCAACCACAGCAAGCGGCGGTCCGCTACCGGGTGCCACCACCAGGCCACTGCCCCGACGAGCAGAAGGACGGCCGCGGGAACGAGGACTTGCGGACAGTGCAGGCCGCTGATTCCCAGGACGCCCAGCGTCAAGTTGTCCACCAGCGAACGGCCGGTGTGGACCAGCCCAAGCAGGGGATGGAACGACTGCCAGGCGGTCTTGCCCTCGTAATGCTCCAGGTGCAGGATCTGGTCTGCCGTTCGCGGCAGGCTTACCACCAGGAAGGCCATGCTGCCCAGCAGGGGCACGACCGCATGCACGAAATGGGACACGGACGGTCGCTTCTGGGGCAGCAGATACAGGGAACACAGTGGGCCGGCCAGGATGCCGCTGGCGAACCAGGCCGGGGCCAGCGCGGCCCAGAGTGCACTCAGGGCCAGGTGGTACCATCGGCCTGTCAGCCGCCAGCGCTGAGCAGCGAGTAAAGCCAACAAGAGCATGTCCAGGGCGAGCACCGAAAAGCTGGCCGAAAACCAGAAAACCGCCTGCAAGTACACGGAGGTCACGCCGAAAAGCGTCAGCGCGATCAGGCCGTACAAGGGGTGTCCCAGCTCGCGGCGAACAAACCGAGCCAGCAGCCCCATGCCCAGCAAAAGCGCCAGCGGACCTTGCCAGGCGATCATCGCGGGATAAGCCGTCGGCCGACCTGCGAGCTGCACCAGGGTCCAGGTGGACAGCCGGCCCAGCGGCATGGCATGCTCGTTGGCCGGTACCCATAGGTTGGCCCACGCCGCCGACCAGGTCAACGACTTCACCAGCATCTGGAAGTCGTCGTACACGATCATCGGATAGCACAGCGGGTAGGCGTACAACGCCAGCGCCGCCACACCTGCTGCTGCTGCCAGGATGGTGATCGGATCGTTGCGCATCTTGGTCTGGAATCAGGGATCAGTACGGAGTACCCAGTACCCCGTACTCGGTACTGGGTACTCGGTACTGGGTACTCCGTACTGATCCCCGTTTCTTCACTACTCCCACTGAAAGACACTGAATAGGTTGGAAAAATCATCGGTCCAGACCGGCATGTGGGGCCGGCCGGGCACCGTCTGCCAACGGGGATCGTTTGCCAACTTGCCCAGGTGCGTCCGCGCCCGTGCCAGCACGAGCCATTGCGAAGGGGACTTGCCCGCCTGTTTCTCGGCCTCGCTAAGGTTCATATCCGCCTGGCCCAGGCAAACCAACCCCAGGGCCCGGGCCAGATCGCCCAGCACCGGCTGGAGCTGGAGATAACGGTTGGAGATATTGAAAGCCAATATGCCATCGTCGGCCAGCTTGTCCAGGTACAGCTGGAGAGCTTGGCGCGTCAGCAAGTGCAGCGGAATGGCGTCGGAGCTGAACGCATCGATGATCAGCATACCGTACTGCCGCGCTGGGGCCTCGGCAAGGGTGAGCCGGGCGTCGCCCAGGATGACCTCCACTCGGGCCGGACTGTCGTGCAAGAACGTGAAATAGCGGGTATCGTGCGCCAGGCGGTCCACGGTGGGATCAATCTCGTAGTAGGTGAAGTGCTGTCCTGCTTCGCCGTAGGCAGCCAGCGAACCGGTGCCCAGGCCTACCACGGCGATGCGCGACTTCGCAGCCGTTCCGGAGAACGCAGTAAAGACCTGTCCGATCGGCCCGGTGCGATGATAGTACGTCAGCGGTTCGCGGTGCCGGGTCGGATCGACGCTCTGCCGGCCATGCACGGTGTTGCCGTGCACCAGTTCGCGGAAACCGCCCTCGGGATCGAGGGTGACGCGGTGTACACCGAAGAAGCTGCGTTCCCGGTGTAAGATCCGGCCATGGACGCCATGATAAAACACACTGGCCAGCAGCAGCGCCCCGATTCCCAGGCCGAACCGGATCGGCCGATGCAGGAACGTGTAGCAGACAACGGCCGGCAGGCCGAACATCAACCCCACACTGATCCCCCCCGGCTCCAGACCGGCCGCCTGCCCTCCCACGATGAGCCCAACTGTTATCAGGCCCAGAGCGACAGGTAGGGCCACATCCAGCCAAGGGTAGACAAGGAGAGGAGAGGCAGGATTCTTTCTTGTCTCCTTGTCTCCTTGTCTCCTTGTCTCCTTGTCTTCGGGCTGAGGCCGGCGGAGCAAGCAGGCCAGTACGAGCACGAGCGGGTACTCCACGATGCCGTTAAAGAGCAGCGGTGCCACCAGAGCGTTGAGCAGGCCGCCGAGCACGCCGCCTACGGACAGCCAGAGATAAAACTCGGTCAAGTGCTCGGCCGCGGGTCGATCCTGGGCCAACTCCCCATGGCAGACCAAGGCGATCACGAGCAGGGCCAATAAGTGCAGCAGCAGCACTAGCCACACCGGCTCCGTCGCTTCGGACAGCATGACGATCGCCAGGAGCAGGATGACGAGCGGCATCACCCGGACCAGCCCAGCATGCGGGACCATCGGGTTGCGGGCGAAGACGAGGATAAACGTCAGCAGGTACAGGGCAAGCGGGATCACCCATAAGAGTGGAATCGCGGCGATATCGGTGGTCAGGTAGGTCGTCACACTCAGCATCAGGCTCGACGGCACGAAGGCCAATGCTACCCAGCGCAGACGCCGGAGCCAGGGGCGAGGGGCGAGGGGCGAGGGATGAGGAGTTCGAGTACCGAGTACGGAGTACTGAGTACTGAGTACTGGCTTCTGGCCCCTCACCCCTCGCCCGTCGCCCCTCGTCCCTCGCCCTTCGCCCCGCAGGCACAGCAGCGCCCCACTCGAAATCAGCACCATCCACAACACATACCCGCCGATCCACAGCTGGCTCTGTCGGATCAGCGAAAAGCTCGGCTCCAGCAGGAAGGGATAGCCCAGCAGGGCCAGCATGCTGCCCAGGTTGCTCGCTGCGTAGAGAAAGTACGGATCGTGGGCCGCCGGATGACCCGTATGAACAAACCATTTTTGCAGCAGCGGAGCACTCGTGGAGAGCGCAAAAAAGGGCAAGCCCACGGCGACGAGCAGCAGGAGCAACAACCAGGGAATGGGATTGGAAGCACTGGGCAACTGCTCGAGTACGGACAGCAGGCCCACCTGTTCCAACAGCCACAGCATCGGCTGTCCCGTCGTGCCCAGTTCTTCGTGCTGGGCCAGGCGGATCGGCAAAGTCAACAGGGGCAAGGTTAGCACGGGTAGCGCCAGCACCCCCAAGTGCAGCAAAGCCTGCCGGCGGATCGGAATGCGGGCGGTGGCAGCATGGGCATAGGCGTAGCCGGCCAGCAGGGCTGCCTGAAAGAAGACCATGCAGGTGTTCCACACGGCCGGTGTACCGCCCAGCAGCGGCAGAACCATCTTGGCAAAGAGTGGCTCGATCAAAAACAACAGAACCGCACTCACGAACAGAGTGATCGCAAAGAACAGGGGCAAGGGGAAGCCTCCATGAAGCCAGGGTGCGCGCCCGGATGGACGATCGCCTACGGTGGCATACATTGCTATCTTAGGGTTTTGCGCCACCTGACGAGGGCAGTTCAAAATCCGCAATTTACGTCTCTACACGCTTGCATCGCGGCTTGCAGGAGGTTACAACAATCATCCAAACCTGCCACATCGAAGTGGCGAAGGGCGCCCACGCGCCGCAGCGGGCGGCAGCATGGGCGATGTACTAGTTCTAGTTTCCCTGGCGTTTGATTTGCTAACGGGTTGAAACGCAACGAGAAAGGAAAACAGCTATGCCAGATTGGATGACCGGATGGGGTTTTATCGGTGGGATGGTCGTGGCCCTCGCGGCCTTGGTCGGATTGCTCCTGTTCCTCCGCAATCAGCGGCCAGACTAAACAGTAACAAGACGTCCGTAGTCCGTAGTCCGTAGCAACAGAGAGGCTGGGGCCTGCTACGGACTACGGACTACGGACTACGGACGAAACCGATTCTGCCCTTCCGTCCAGTCGCCGACCACGGCATCGAGGGGCAGCCGTTTGCCGTCGCGCCAGATCTGAAGCTTGACACGCCGGCCCACGGGCAGAGTGCTGATCAAGTTGATGAGGTGGTTCTCGTTGCGAATGCTCATCTGGTCGACCTGAAGGATGACGTCCTTGGCACGCAGTCCCGCTGCCTCCGCTGGCGTCTGGGGAAAGACCACCTCCACCAGGGCCCCTTCCACACGGTCCAGGCCAAGCTTCAACGCATCGGCCGGTTCAAAGGCCTGGGCCAGCTGCATCCCCAGGTAGCCACGCGT
>JBGQLF010000961.1:0-4881 GCA_041499985.1 Gemmataceae bacterium | reverse complement strand
GTCACCGCAGCCCGAGAGCAGCTCCTGCAAGCCCTGCTGGCTCGCTTAACCACTGCGGCCGGTGGCGCCATCGATAACGTGAGCTGGCTCTGCTGCCACGGTGAGCACAGCGAGCGTTTGGAAGCGTGCAAGACGCTGTTGGCGAACTTCCACACTGCGCGTGGTCAGGCCGATGTGCTGGCTCGGCTGGATGGCGTCGAGAAACTTCTTCGAGAGCGTTTGCGATGAACGACCGTTTTTTGTGCAAGCTGGGACGAATCGAAGATGTAGCGGAGCAGTTTCGCCTCCCGGCCTCTGTCGAGGACTTGGCGGCCCTGGAACGTATCCGGGAACGGGATGAGAGAATCCGCCACGACGTCGAAACCTACGTTGTCCGCGGCATCAAGCCGCCGGAGATGGACCCGGAAATCTTCGGGAAAGTGCAGACCACCCTGGCCCAGTACCGCGCCCTCCGGGCAGAAGCGATGGCACAACAATACAATGGAGACACCAATGTCAGTTAGTTCCTACGGCATGAGCTTGCGTGACCCGACGGCAGTTTCTAGCAGTGGAGCCGGCGCAGCCCACGCCGGCTGCGGCGGCTCCTTGAGCTTGACCGTCGCCGTGGTGGTGACCGCGGTCCCCACGGGAACGTCAAACTCCCTGGATGTGTTTTTGCAAACCTCCTACGACTCTGGGAGCACTTGGTTCGATATGGCCCACACTACATTCACCACCTCCATAGGTACAAAACTGATCCAGCTGAACCGGTGCGAAGACGTCCTGCGTCGCGAAAACGGACCCATCCTCCCACCTTCTCAGACGTCCGACGGGCAGCTGGCCGGCGAAACCGTGCTGCCTAACTCCTACGGCGATCGCCTGCGACTCAAGTGGGCCTTTGCAGCTGGCGATTCGACCGGCTCGTATACGTTGGGAGCCAGCTTCGGCATGTGCTAGAAAGGGGACATAAGGTGTGGAAAAAGGACTTGATTCAAGAACTTCGGGCTGTTTTAGAAAAACTCCCCGACGACCTGGCGGCCGCGATGGCGAAAGGCATGTCGCATTATGCCGGCGAGCCGTCGCTCTCGCGCCGTGCTCGCCCGCGTCGCGAGCCGAAGCTTGCCGGCGAGGCTGAGGCACCCTCGTGGCAGGAGATCGGCCAGGACTTCTTGCGCGCGAGCTACTTGGGCACATTGCATCAAAAAGGCCGGGCCGAGAAGATCGCCGAGGCTGTTAGCGCCATCCGGCAACAGCAACGCTCCGCTATCGAAGGCGTCATGGCCAACGGCGGGATGACGGTGGCGCTGAAAAATGGTGCCCATGTCCTATCTCCCGCGCTGCGGACGACGAGCAGCGGCCCAACGATGGCCGGGGGAATGCCGCTATCACTGTCCCAGATGCATGCAGGTTTTCAGCCGTTTGCCAGCACTGGGCAAACAATGGGCGGGAGCCTGCCAGTGTCGTTGTCGGGCATGGCAAGCTACATGCAGCAGCAACGCATGAGTGCGGCGATGGGGGGCGTCAACCCCACGATGGCCGGCGGGATGCCGTTGTCACTCTCGCATATGAGCCGTGCCCAGGCGCTGGCCAGGGGGCCAGGCAAGTTGTCTGGCATGACCGCCGCGGCGGGTTGGGCTGGGGTCCAGAACGCGCTGGCCGGGCAACCACTTCCTGGACCCCCAGGCTCGGCTGCCACGGGAGGGATTGGACTGGGCAGCTTGGTCAAGGGGCTGGTTGGATACCAGGTTCTCCGGGAAGCCAAGGATGCTGTCAAAAGGGTCATGGAGTTCCCCGGCAAGCAATTCGAGTCGTTGCGGCCACTCAGCGAATATTCGGGGCGACAGGCCGCCATCTTTGCCCAGTATGATTTCCAGCAAGTCATGCGCCAGCGCCAGCTCGGTGATCTGACCGCCCGCAGCACGGGCTTCCTGGCCGGCAGCCTGGTGGACCAAAAGCGGCTCGCGCTGTCGCGCGATGCCCTGGGGACGAATCTGAAGAACACGGCCGCGACCTTCCTGCTCGGCGGAGCCAGGGCCTTCGAGCGTGAGTTCAACCCCATCGCCACCAAGCTCAACGACACCTTCTTCGGACCTGGAACCAATACCGAGGACGCGGCAGGCCGATGGGGCGGGTTGGCGGGCTACAGCATCCTTGGCAGCATCGTACGCTCGCTGGCGCCCACCGGGCTCCAGCCGCTGGTGACTTCGTATTTTGCCCGCAAGGGGGCCGAGGCCTTGGGCCAGCCGACGCCGTCGGTGCCAACGCAATCGCCCCTGGCCGGCTGGATCGCCCAGTATAAGGATACGCCCTTGACCAATGATTTGCGGCCGCCCCGGGATGTGGACAATCCGACGCGGCCCTGGCCGGGAGCTTGGGGGCAATAGCCGTGCGTGCCATCCTCGAAGTTCGTGATGATATCGACCGGGCCCGATTGCTCCGGCGGCTGGACTGGCACAGCGGTAACTTCGATCACGTCTGTGCCGGGGGCAAGATCGACACCTGGCCCTGGTCGCAGCCGTTGCCGATCCTGGAAGTCGTCCGGATCACCAACCATAGCGACGACGTGACCCTTACGGTCGCCTACGTTCAGACACCCGTGCAAGAACTCTTCACCCATGGTCCCGCGGGGAAACTATGAGCTTTCTCACGTATAACGGCATCCAGCTCGAACTTGTCCGCACGGTCCGGTTCGATCGCCAGGCGATCTACGACGAGGACTCAACCACATATCTATGGAGCCGGTTCCTCGTCGAGGTTGACACCATCTATAACCCGATGGCTACGAGCTACCAGGTTGGCAATCCGCCTACTCAGATCACGGGCGTGAACCCCGCCGTGACCGATGATGCCATTCGGCACGTCTTTATGGTTCCCCGTAAGCAGCTGCTCTTCACGGTCGGGGGAGATACCCTGTTGCGTTCCCCCGAGGCTCCCTACACGGTCGATGCCCATAACGGGCCGATTCCCATTAGCGTCAACATCCAGGCGATTCACGGTAGCAAGTCCTTCCGGGTCCGCTACGTGATCGAGACCTTCTTGCTCGAATGTCCCAGCCCCGAAGGCCCGGCCCTGGTGAGCCACCGGTGGACCGAAAGTCATGAGGTAGATGACAACTACTTCACGGTCCGGATGCTGCGCGGCCGAGCCAAGTTCCGTAGCGATCTACTGCTCAACGGCGGCGTGGTGCCGGACGATTTCCGCGCCTCCCTGATCGTTGGGATCCCCTACAACTTCAAGCGCCAGCGTATCGCCGTGACGGCTTCGAG
This sequence comes from Gemmataceae bacterium, assembly GCA_041499985.1. GTDB lineage: Bacteria > Planctomycetota > Planctomycetia > Gemmatales > Gemmataceae > JBGQLF01. The sequence continues at coordinate 1,636 of JBGQLF010000961.1, read as the reverse complement.
CGATGGCACGGAACTGCTCTACGAACTGCTCGATCAGGAAGTCTACCAGTCCCTCGGGGCCCAGCAGTCCGTGACGAAGTGCGAGGCTTGGTACGGCTACCGCAGCTTGATGGGAGGCGGGGCCCTGACCGAGAATATGCTGGTCAGGGTCTGGGGTCGGCCGCGCTCGAGCCGGAATGATCTCTTCACCTTCGCCATGAAGGTGTTGTTGGCCCGGATTGACCCGGCGAGCAAGACCCGGATCGTCCGCGAATTTGCCGCCACCGAGGACCTGTTCAACGCCTTCATCGAAGTCAATGCCGTCACGATGGGGGGCAATTCCAACACCGACGCCTCAGGCAACTTCATTGCCCCGCCGTCGCTCTTCGCTCAGCCTGGCATCGGGACGCTGATTTCCGCGGCCGAGCTGATCAATCCCGTGCCCCCCGGAGATGGCGTGAGCCGTGGCGATTACACCGCCAGAGTCGTAGCCGCAGCCCTGGCCAGTCCCTGTGGCCAGGTGGATCAGCCACCCACAACGGCCAAAGAGGAAACGGCCCAGGGCGTCTCCCTGGAATCGAGTCCCATCATCACGGTGAGTGTCCAGACCACTCTACCGGTCGAAACCAACTACTTCAGCACCAGCAACACCCTGGCGTTCTACAATAGCTACTATGTTGATGTGAAATACGAACGCCAGCAGCACCGGCTCCAGGTTCCCGTGGGGGGACCAGGCCCGACGAACGCCCAGTTCATCGACGTGGCGGCACCGACGACGCGCAAGATTGTCGCCGGGACCGCGGAGCGGATCGGCTTGCCCCCGGACCTGCCGGTGCCCGACACGGGGGATGCCAACGAAATCCTTCTCTACGACGAAGTCATGCCCGTGGCCCCGGAGTTGCTTCCCGATGGCAAGCATTACGTGTTCCGGCAGTCGTTCAAGTACGTGTTCGGCCTCAAGACGGCCAAGGGAGCAGGGAGTCAACTGAGTACCGCGGCGGTTCCGTTCGCCCTGGCGACACCGAGCCAGAATGTCTTGCAGTCCTCCAGCTTCGTCGATGGCATCATCGGCACGGGGGGCAGCAGCACCCTGCGGACACCGTGAGAGGGTGGAAATGAAAAGGACCAGCCGGAGACGTACCAGTCCCGGATGGCCCCTACTCATGTCGGGCATCCCGCCCGCTGGACAACTCTGCCTCACGCTCCGGCCGCGGTCAAGCGGCACGGCTCAGGCGCCCGCCATCGGCTCCACGCGCCGGATGGCCGACTGAGGCCGCGGTGGAGAAGGCTCTTGCGGTGGCAAGGGGGCGGCCGGCACCTCGGCGAGCTTCGCCTTGGCGGGGCGCACGACCTGCGGGCTTGCCAAAGGCTTCGGCTCCTTGGCAAAGACGCTGTCGGCAGCGTGCCGCAGTTCCTCGGGATGGTCCTCCAGGTGTAAGTAGATGCTCGTTGTCTCTAATTTCTTGTGTCCCAGCAGCTGCGCGACCACGGCCACGTCCAGACCACTACGGAGTGCATTGGTCGCATAGCGGTGCCTGAGCCCGTAGACCTTCACGCCTTTGGGAATCGAACCCTTCTTGCGGAGCCGCTTTACCTTCAGGGCGATGGCATAGCGGGTCCACTTGCGACCGCGGGAGTTGACGAAGACGTATCGCTG
>JBGQLF010000960.1:0-4887 GCA_041499985.1 Gemmataceae bacterium | reverse complement strand
GCTGGCCGCGATCACCGATGCCATGCGAATCTACGAACGCGACGTACTGGGCCAGGTGACCTGGCAGCCGTAACGCTGCCGGGAGTCCCTCGCTTCGCCTCCGCTTCCGCCAGCGCCCTGGGCTTTCAAGCCACTTCGGCGGGGGAAGTTTGGCTGATGTGCCGCGTGAGGTACTCCAGCACTTCGCGTTGCATCTTTTCGATCTCGGCGCGATAGCCGCTGGCCATGCTCGGAAACAACTCGGGCGGGGCCGCCACACGCATCTGGGCCAACAAATCTTGGAATGACGCAATGCGCGCTTGCGCCCCTTTCAGTTCGTGATCATTGACAATCATGGGACGACCTCAACAATCCCTCGACAGGTCAGGTCGCGCTTGGTTCCCCAGCCGGCAAGGAAATCTTCCAGGGAGCCACGCAGCAGAACGCTTGGGCACAGCCAAAAGATGCTGGCGCCAACCTGGTCTGCCCGGCCGTGAGCAAAGAGCACGCGGGTTTCTTCGGTGCAGCCACTCAAGGAGAACGCGGGAGCTAGCGCTTCCCACCTATCGCAGGGAGGCTTTCCTCCGAGTCGGCCAGCAGCTGCTGGAAGTCCGCGCGCTGGCGCAGTGCGGCCAAGTCGGTTCCCTCCTTCAAGTACGCGCTATCGCGGTGTCCCTTGCCGGCCGCTTGCCGTAGCAGCTCCACGGCCCGAGCGGCGTACTGTTCCTGGATCGCGGCCGCCTCGGCGGACTTCTGTCCCTCATGCACCACCACCGACGCCAGGGCACAGAGCCGGGCCAATCCCTCCAGCGTCGGCCCGTCGGCGTCCTTGGCCAGCGTCTCGGCTTCGGCGAAGGCCTGGCGGTGGTCGCCGCGGACATGGGCCCGGGAGATGGCCCGCCCCAGCTGGAGCACCGGGCGGTTGGGGCCGGCGTCCAGTTCCAGGGCCCGCTCCCAGTCCGCGATTGCCTCGGCATGGCGGCCGAGCCGATCGAGTGCCCGGGCCCGGCCTGCGTGAGCGTCGCGCAGCGCCTCGCGAGCCTCCACCAGCCGCTTTTCCTTGGCCAGGATCGGTTCCAGGACGGCAACGGCTTTGGCATACCCTTCCAGCGCCTCCTGCGGCCGTCCTTGGTCCCGCACCAGATCGGCGCGTAGTGCGTAGCTGCCGGCCCGATCGACGACAGGGTCTTGCAGGTCCGGGCTGTCGCTGACCCGCTTGTCCTGGAGGGCCAGGGCCTGGCGGCCTTGGGCCTCGGCTTCGTCCCACTGGCCCAGCTCGGCTAGCAGACGGCCCAGGCTGCTGTGACTCCCGGCCAGAGAGCGGCGGCGCGAGCGCTCCACCTGAGGGTCGGCGACCGGCTTCTCCCCGACGGCCAGCGCCTGGCGGAGCTGGGCTTCGGCCTCGGTCCGCCGGCTGAGCTGAGCGAGCAGCTGGCCCAGGGCCAGGTGATGCTCCTGCAGGAACTGCCGGGCCAGGTCATCCTGCGGATCCCGCTCCAGCGCCTGACGCTCGTGGCGAAGGGCCCGCTCGAAGAGGGCCAGCGCCTCGGTCCGCTGGCCGATTCGCGCCAAGACCAAGGCCAGGTTGTGCAGGGTTCCGGCCACATCCCGCTGATAGTCGGCCGCGGTCGGGAAGTCGGCGGCCAGCTTCTCCCGGAGAGCCAGAGCTTGCCGGTGTTGAACCTCGGCTTCTTCCCACTGACCCAGGTCAGCGAGCACCAGGCCCAGGGTGGCCTGGTGACCGCCCAGCGTGTCGCGGTAGAGGGGCACGCTCGGGAAGTCGGCGGCCAGCTTCTCCCGGACGGCCAGGCCTTTGCGGTGATGGTCCACGGCCTCGGCCCGCCGGCCCAAGCTAGATAGCAGATCGCCTAAGCTGTATCGGTGGTTGGCCAGGTAGAACCGGGACCTGGCGTCCTGCGGCTCCCGCACCAGCGCCTGTTCCTGGTAACGGATGGCCTGCTCATAGAGAGCAACGGCCTCGGTCCGCTGGCCGGTTACCTCCAAGACCATGGCCAGGTTGTTCAGCGTCGCACCCACGGCGCGGTGATACCGGACCAGGGTCGGGAAGTCGGCGGCCAACTTCTCCACCAGGGCCAAGGCCTGGCGCTGCTGGACCCCGGCCTCGGCCAAACGGCCCAGATCGCGGAGCAACAAGCCTAGGCTGGTGTAGCTGCTGGCCAACTCGATGCGGTACTCCTGCACGGTCGGGAAGTCAGCCACCAGCTGTTGTTGGTTGGACAAAGCCCTGCGGAACTGGTCCTCGGCCTCGGCCCGCCGGCCCAGATCAGACAGCTGTTGACCAAAGCTGCGCTGGCTCTCGCCTAGGGCCAGGCGGTAATGGGGCATGGCGGGGAATTCGGCGACCAGCGGCTCCAAGATCTCTAGGGCGCGCCAGTAATCCACCAGGACGGTCTCCCGGTCTCCCATCTCGGCGCGCAGCCTCGCCAGACGACGATACGCTTGGCCGCGGGCCGCCCGCAGCTCGGGATCCTGGCTCTCTTGTTCGGCGAACTGCTGATAGAACGGCAGCGCCGTCTCGAGCAACTCCTTGCGCAACTGGTGGAAGTCCGCCTGCGTCAGCTTCGGATTGTCCGTGACCTTGCTCAGGTACTTGTCCACTGCATCCTTGGCCAGCGCGAAGTGCCGGTCGGCACGCTCCCGCGCCTCCTGAGCTGCATCCCGCTCCGTACGAGCCCGCGCCTCCGCACGGCTTGCCCGCACGGCCTGCATGGTGCTGACCACGACCCCGCCGAGCAGCAGGGCCACGAATACACCGGCGGCTGCCAACGGCTTCTTGTACCGGCGCGCGAACTTCCGCAGCTGGTAACCGGCGCCCGGCGGACCGGCTCGCACCGGCTCCTCGTGCAGGTAGCGCTCGATGTCGGAAGCCACCCCGTTGGCGGTCTCGTAGCGCCGGTTGCGTTCCTTGGCCAGGCACTTCATCACGATCCAGTCCAGGTCCCCCTGCACCAGCTTCGTCAACCGCTTGGGCTCCAGCTTGCGCTTGGCAGCGATCGAAGGCAGCTCGTCGGAACTGGACAACTTGGTGCTCGGCTTGGGCGGCTCGACCTCGCGGATGATCCGTAGCATCTCCGTGAACGCCGCGCTGCGTAGCTGCTTGGCGGTAAACGGCGGCGCTCCCGTCAACAGCTCATAGAGGAGTACGCCCAGGGAGTAGATATCGGCCCGAGTGTCGATATCGAGGTTATTCAGCTCCGCCTGCTCCGGACTCATGTACTCCAAGGTGCCGACGATGCTGCCGACCTCCGTAAACATGGTCCGCTCGGTCAGCCGCTGGCCGGTCGCTTTGGCGATGCCGAAGTCGATCACCTTGGGCACCGGCTTGCCATCGTAGAGCGCGATGAGGACGTTGGAGGGCTTGAGGTCGCGGTGGATAATCCCCTTCTGGTGGGCGTGTTGCACCGCCTGGCAGACCGGGATGAACAGCTCCAGGCGCTCGCGCGGCGTCAACTGCTCCTGATCGCAAAACTTGGTGATGGGGAGGCCCTTGACCAGCTCCATGACGAAGTAAGGCCGGCCGGTCTCCGTCGCTCCGGCATCGAGCACCTTGGCGATGTGCGGATGGTCCATCAGCGCCAGCGCCTGCCGCTCCTGCTCGAAGCGAGCGACGACCTGGGCACTGTCCATGCCCGCCTTGATGATCTTCAGCGCCACCCGGCGGCGGACCGGCTGTTCTTGCTCGGCCATGTAGACGACGCCCATGCCGCCCTCGCCCAGCTGCTGGAGCAGCTTGTACGGACCGATGCGCGTGCCCGGGCCTTCGGAGAGCGTCTGCGCGGCCGGCGCTGCGCTTCTCGGTTGGCGCACCCGCTCTTCGTCGGCGGACTGGCCCGGTCGGGAATCCGCGGTGGCTCCCGCGTCTGGGGCGGGTCTTTCCAGAAAGCTGCCGGCCTTGGCGTGGGCTTGCAGCAGCACCTCGACGCGGCGGCGCAGCGCCTCGTCCCCGGCACAGGCTTGCTCGAGGTACGCCGATCGCTCGGCCGGATTCTCTTTCTGTAAGGCGGCAATGAAGATGTCGCGCTCGCTCATGGCGGACTCCTGGGTTGTGAAGTAGGGCCTTCACTTCTCAATGCGTATTCGGCAGCCGATTCGCGCAGAGAATTTTGCTTTTTTTGCTGGGAACCGGAGTGGACGCAATCACACGTTCCGCCCCTGAAGCTCTGTCAGCAGCCAGGCCCGTGCGTAAGCCCAATAAGAGTCGGCCGTTCGGGACGCGACGCCGAGCACTTCCGCCGCTTGCCGGATCGTCAAGCCGGCAAAATAGCGCAGCTTCACCAACTCGGCCACGGGTGGATCGGAAGCCGTGAGCTTGGTCAACGCTTCGTCGAGGGCCAGCAGGTCGTCGGCCACCTCCGGAGCCGCGATCTGGGACGGATCGAGTTCCTGCCGGACCCGGTCGCCGCCGCGTTTGTGGCTGCGCTTACGCCGAGCATTGTCGACGAGAATCCGGCGCATGGCCTCCGCCGCCGCCGCGAAGAAATGGCCGCGACTGTCCCAGTGCTGCTCCGGATTCTTGCCGACCAGCCGCAGGTAGGCCTCATGCACCAGGGCCGTGGCCTGGAGCGTCTGGCCTGGTGCTTCCTGGGCCAGCTTCTGGGCTGCCAGGCGGCGCAGCTCGTTGTAGACCAGCGGCAGCAGCTGGTCGGCGGCTTGCCGATCGCCTTGCACGAGGGCGGCCAGGATGCGCGTGACGTCGTTCATGCAGTTCGTCCCAACCCGGATGGCTTCGGGAAAATCGCATTATAACCCGACGGTGGACTGTTCTTGGAGGAGCTGCTTGCGAAAAGCAACAGGGTCTGGATTCACCTGGAAGGGTCCAGACAGGCCAAGCACCCGTACCACACATTCTTGCACGGTGATTTAGTTTCCGATTGCACCAGGTGTGCG
>JBGQLF010000959.1:0-4888 GCA_041499985.1 Gemmataceae bacterium | reverse complement strand
GATCGAGACCCACAGGCAAGTAAAGGTAAAGTTTTCACAACGCTGCCCCAGTACGTCGCCAATTCCTGAAGAAGATCTTTGGCTCATGTGTCCAACATGCTGGTTATAGTGTTCAAAATGCCAGCATCGTGGGCGATCACCACGAATTTGGAACCATGAGCCATATCTTTTTCCTTGTCGGGTGTATTGTCAAGGTTTTTCTTTGGGGGCTGCACGCGAGTTGCCGGAAGCGCTTCCTGCACGTTCTGAAGCAGCTCCGGGTCGAGGTGCGCCTGTCCGGACGAGCCGACGGCGTCCAACCAAAAGTGGGGCGGCACGTCGTGTTCCTCCGTGCAACGATGCCAACGAAGGCAGCAGTCATCGGGTGTACTCCTGGACATCCCACAAGCGTACCGTCTTGTCATACCCTGCCGTCGCCAGCAGTCGCCCGCTGGGGGCAAACGCTACCGCATTCACCGCACTCTCATGGGCGCGGAAAGTCTCCAGATGCTTGCCCGTGGTCACTCGCCATAGCTTGGCCAGCCCGTCTTGACCGCCCGTAGCCACCGTCTGCCCGCCCGGGGCGAAGGTCACCGCATTGACCGCGCCCACATGCCCATGCAGAATCGTCTGCTCCTGGCGATTGGACAGATCCCACAGCCGCACGGTGCCATCCCAACTCCCGATCGCCAAGGTGCCTCCATCGGGGGCAAAGGCGACCGTCAGAGCCGAAGCCTCGGACCCGGACAACGTGCTCCGTATCTGGCACGAAGCAACATCCCAAAGTTTCACGGTTCTCTCACAACCCACGGTCGTCAACAATCGGCCGTCCGGAGCATACGCGACTGCCGTCACACCGTAGAGGTGTTCGGGGAGCGTGGCGCGAGGCTGCTCCGTGGCCAGGTCCCAGATGCGCACGGTCAGGTCTTCCCCTCCCGAGGCCAGCGTCTGGCCGTCGGGTGCAAACGCCACGGTCTTGACCGCACCGCGATGGCCGCGCAGCGTCCGTTGCACTCGCGCCGACGCGACATCCCACAGCCTCACGGTCTCATCCCGGCCCGCGGTCGCCAGAATTCGACCTGTTGGATCAAATGCTACCGCATCGACTGAGCCCCGATGCCCCAGCAAGGGCGCTCGGCGTTGCCAGCTCTCCACGTCCCATAGCCACAGTTCACTCCCCTGGTCCAGGAAGCCGCCGGCACTTGCCAACGTCTGGCCATCCGGGGAGAAGGCCAAGGCGAAGACCGGAAAGTGCAACCCGCCCAGGGTGGCCCGAGGCTCCCGTGTTTTATTTGCCTGGACGACTGCGAATCCGAGAGATCCTATCGCGCCGAGCACAACCAGGCCAAGCAACAGCAAAGTGAGATTGCGCCATCTTGGACTCGCGCAAACAGCAGCCTGACGGGAGCCTTGGAACTCGGGGTGCGAAGGGAGCCATCCCATGTCAGGGATCTCCTTGCCAGAAAAAGTCAAAGGATGCACGGCTCTTACGGGGTAGCGGTCCCCCAGAAGCGCGCCACTTCGTGCGCGGTCTCTGTGCGCCTTTTCCCCTCTCCCATCCTGTACGCACGCTCTTCGAGCTGCTTTGCGTTGCCCTTCAAGACGAGCTTGATTATCCCTCTGTTAGAGTTATTGCGCTTTGAACCAAGAAGGGGCTCGTGAAAGACGTGTTTTTTGCAGAATACTCGCAAGTGCCCGGTACAATTGGAGTTGCGAATGCGGCGGAATGAAGGAGAAAATGAAGAATCTCTCATCTTTCTATCGCCCTGGCCTTCGAGGTGAGCCTGCTTGCCCCTTCCAGGAGTATTCTGCCCATCACAGCCGAGAAAGGGGAGAGCGTGAATGAGACTTTTTCGGATTCTTTTTGATTTTTGCTTGTTTTTGCGCTGTCAATCGTCTACAATTCGATGCCCTGCCTGTCATCTGGTCCTCGCCGGGAGCCGCCCTGTTCACAATCGAGTCGTTCACGGAAGATACCTGCTCGGGTGTGTGGAGCGTGCCAGCCTGAGACGCTCCACGGGGCGTGCCCAACTCTTTTCACAGTATCACGTCTCAACGGCGATGGTCTGCAATGAATCACCAATCGGGGAGACTGGTCATGGTAGAGCCTGATCCTGCCCTGGAAGAAGAGAAAAGAAAGTTTGCCGACTTGATGTGGCGTGTGTGCGAAGGCGACCGGGAAGCGATCGAGCAGGTGATCCAGGAGTATGGCCCCTATCTTCGGCGCGTCATCCGAAGACGCCTGCGGAAGTGCACACGGCTGCGCCAGCTATTCGATTCCGAGGATTTCATGGAGATGGTCTGGGGATCATTCTTTTGCCGTATCGTACCTAAAATCCCTCATGAAATCCCGATGGAGACCGATGAGGATCTTCGCGCCTACTTGGGCGCCATGGGTGCCAACAAGGTGGCCCAGGCCGAACGCGACCACTTGCACATGCAGAAGCGCAGCCTTCTGCGTCAACAGTCCTTGAATGATCCGGAGGTCGAGGGCAAGGACGACTTGCACAGCAAGGATCTCTCTCCCGAGGACTCCGCGCGCCTGGAAGAATACTGGGAGCGGCTCGAGAAGCTTTATCCCCCAAACACAAAACGCATTCTGGCGCTGCGGAAGCTCGGCTGTACGTCCCGGGAAATCGCCGATCAAACGGGTCTGAGGATCAAGACTGTGCAACGCATCCTCGCCGACCTGGAGAAAAAGATCGAGCAGGAAGAGCAATAGACCACCGGCACCACGCTGGGTGCCGGTGCCATCCCCCTTGAACGGAACCAAGTTGCGACGCTGCCGGCGATTCAGGTCGCCGATGGTATGGTGCAGGCGGACCTTGGCGTTCATGCCCGGCTTCGGACACAGTGGGTCGTCAAGCCAGCTCGGCCACTCCAGCACTTCGGCTGTTCCTTGAACAATCTACCGCGGCCGAGATTCTCAAGACCCGCTAAAGCAGAACCGATCTCGTAGCTTGGGCCAACCTTCACGCCGCCCGCTTCATCTCGAGCATCGGCATGGCCGGCAACCCGTGGATGAATTCAGCGAGCCGGCTCAACCCCTCCCGCAGCCGGCCATCCTCGACGGCGTAACTCAGTCGGACGTAGCCCGGACCACTCGGCCCGAACGGATCTCCCGGAGACACTACGACATTTTGGGTGCGCAACAGGCCTTCGGCAAAAGCGCGTCCACTAAGCCCCAGTTCCCACACCGGTACCCAGAAGAAAAACGCCCCGGCGGGCCAGGCCGGCTGAAAGCCCAAGGCCTGGAGGCGCTCATAGGTGTAGCGACGCCGAGAGGCGAACTCGGTCCGGATCGGCTCGAAAGCCTCGGCCCCCTGCCGCAGCGCCGTCCAGGCCATCTGCTGGCACAGCGTCGGCACGAACGGGGTCTGGAGCAGCGCCGTCAGCGTACACGGCCGCACCAGGTGGCGATACCCCGCCAGCCAGCCGACCCGCGCCGAGGCGAGGCCATGCCCTTTACTGATGCTACCCGCAGTCAAGGTTCGCCGGCGGGCCTTGGGCAGCGTGCCGATACTGAGGGAGGTTCCTTCGTAGCGGTAGCGGACGAACGCCTCATCGCTGAAGATCAGTGCATCGTGGCGCCGGGCCCACCAGGCGATCTGTTCCAGATCCTCAGCCGCGAGGACGCCACCGGTCGGATTGGCCGGCGAGGTCACGACGATCAGCCGCGCGCGCGCCAGCGCCTTGGCCAGGTAATCGAGGCGGAAGCGAATGCGGCCGTTTTCCATCCACGTCGGGATCCAGCGAATGTGCGCCCGCCGCTGCTGGAGGGAGAACGGATACAGAGGTGAGGTCGGATCGAAGAGCACCACGCGATCGCCCGGGTTGACAAACGTGTCCAGCACGACGCTGAAGGCGCCGGAAATGCCGTGCGTGATCAGGACCTCGTCCCGGGGGCTGACCGCCAGGTGCTCCTCGGCAAGCAGCTTCTCGGCGACTGCTTCGCGCAGCTCGGGCAGACCCCACGGCGGCGGCCAGCCGCGACGGTCGGCCGGCAGTTTGGTGCTACCCGACGGCAACAAATCCAAGCGTGGCGTTCCTTGCGCCAGGTCGATCACATCAGGGCCATGCTGCTCCCAGAATACGGCGGCCTGGCGTAGCTCGGCGTAGGGGGCAGCCAGGACACGATCACTGTAGTAACGCAGGAATGCACCGCCGCCGTCGGTGTGACGCTGGACTCCGGGAAGGTACCGAGCAATGCCGCTGCGGATGAGCAGCTTGGCCAGAAAGAGTGGGTATGCCACGATGGTTGCCTCGCGGTTCGAGGTGGCTCAAGGAACCGAAGGGTGCAGTGGCAGAAGGGGCACGTTCCGAGTGGCCCATTGTACGCCGCGGCGCAGATCTGTAAAGACGGGAAAGCTCGAAACGTCAAAACGTTGGGCGAGCGGCAGAAGAAAGCGTACCCGTAGGACGGCTCTCCCGAGCCGTCTGGACGGCTCGGGAGAGCCGTCCTACAGCGAGACTATATCCTGCCACTCGCCTTGAGCCGCGAGCACTCGGGCGAGCGCGGCAGTCGCGCTCGCCCGGAGCTATCGGCTCAACCAAGGACGCTGGGCAGTCACTTGCCCTGCAAGCCGCGGATGAGCGGCTCGAAGCGCTTGCGGAATTCCGGGACGGAGCTGCCGGGAAACCAGAGGTCAAAGCTGGCCTGCCCCGATTGCAGCGTGACGACACCGCCGCCGAAGCTCGGCTTGCCCTTGGCTACGGCGGGCGGCTCTCCCAGATTGCCCAGACCGGACGCTTTGAGGATGGGATACAGCATCTCACTCGCGAACTGCGCCATCTGCCGGGAGTTCTACCTGCAGCTGCCGGCCAGTCTTGCCGTCGCGAACCTCCACATCGGCCCATTTTTCAGCCAGCAAGTCGTAGATCAGCGCCGCCTGCTCCGGTCGATCCAGAT